>JADMKR010000074.1 GCA_015478765.1 Flavobacterium sp. | reverse complement strand
ACGCCTTTTTCGGCCCGTTGAAGATATTTTTTCCGCAGCGTTTTGTCTTTCATCGCACCATCCAGCAGCGTGGCAAGATAACCCTGAACAGTGAACAGAGGAGTTTTTAGTTCGTGCGACACATTCCCCAAAAAGTCGCGTCGATATTCCTCGCGCACCTTCAGCATTTCGATTTCCAGTTTCTTATCGGTGGCGAATTTCTTGACCTCGCGGGTAAGAGTCGCCATATCAGTGGTGATAGGTTGGTTGCGAAACGAAGTCGATTCCAGCAGCGATACATCGTCGTATATTTTCTTTACGCGCCGATAAATGAAATGCTCCACTCTGTATTGAAGAACGAAGAATGTAAAAGCCGCGATGATAATGGCGAAGTAAGTGCAGAAAATAAGTGAAAATTCGAAAAAGATCCAGGTCAGAATCGCCACGAGAGCCGTTGAAAACAACGTGATGAATAATGCCGATTTCACAGCAAACCGATACGTTTTTTTAAAACTTACATTCATTTACCCTTCAATCTTATAGCCCACTCCTTTGATTGTTTTGAATAACTCTTCACTGATTTTTTCTCTCAGTTTTCGTATATGAACATCGATTGTCCGTCCACCTACAATTACATCGTTGCCCCAAACTTTGTCGAGGATTTCTTCACGTTTAAAGACTTTACCGGGTTTGGACGCCAACAGGTAAAAAAGTTCAAATTCTTTGCGAGGCAACATGATTTCTTTGCCGTCTTTGATGACTTTATACTCTTCGCGGTTTATTTCGATGCCTGCGATATTCAGTGTTTCAGAATCCGGCGTATCGGTATCTTTAAGACGTCGAAGCAATGCCTTCACTTTACTGACAAGTAATTTGGGCTTGATCGGCTTGGTAATGTAGTCGTCGGCACCCGCGTCGAAACCGGCGACTTGCGAATAATCTTCGCTTCGGGCCGTAAAAAAAGCAATGATGACATTTGATAATCCGGGAAGATTCCGGATTGCTTCAGTGGCTTCCATGCCGTCCATTTCGGGCATCATTACATCCATTAGAATCAAGTGCGGTATTTCTCGTTTTG
Source organism: Flavobacterium sp. (assembly GCA_015478765.1). Classification (GTDB taxonomy): domain Bacteria; phylum Bacteroidota; class Bacteroidia; order Flavobacteriales; family Flavobacteriaceae; genus Flavobacterium. Next base: position 4,407 of record JADMKR010000074.1, on the reverse strand, counting down.
CCATTTCGACCGCTTCGGCGCCATTGCTTGCCGTAACGATTTTATAACCTTCCTGCGAGAGATTATAGCCCACTATTTCCAGGATATCCTGTTCATCATCAACGAGTAGAATCTTGATGTCCTTCTTCTTCATAAGAGGTGTAAAATTGCTTGTTTGCGATGTAAATGTAAATATAAAACCAGAGGCTAAAACCGCTTAACCATAATTTAATATGTTAACAGTAAGCTAATCGTAAAGATACTTAAAGGTAATCCGTGTCTAACGCCAACTTTACGAATCGGATGTTTCTTTGCCGCAACAAAAACTCATAACATGAACGTTAAATTTTTAATGGCATTCCTAATCATCTGTGCCACCGGATTTTCACAATCCAAAGGTACAATCACCGGAACTTTAACCGACAAAGATTTCAATAACGAAACTTTACCTTTTGCAAACGCAGTCGTAAAGGGAACGACTATCGGAACGACAACCGATGAATCGGGCAAATACACCCTGATGGTCGATCCCGGAACATATACCATACAGTTTAGTTTTTTGGGTTACGAAACGGTCGAAGAAATGCTCACGATCGCAGCAGGTGAAACAGTTGTGGTCAATAAAGTACTGGGCGCCGGAAGCTATACATTGCAGGATGTCGTGGTGCAGGCTGTTGGCAACCGCGAACGCGAAACGGCATTGCTGCTCGAGCAGAAAAATGCGGTTGAAATTAAACAGAGTATCGGCGCCCAGGAAATGTCGCGCAAAGGAATCAGTACGGTCGAGGAAGGACTTACCAAAATTACGGGAATCTCAAAGGTGGAGTCTCGCGGGTTGTTCATTCGCGGACTCGAGGATCGCTATAATAATTTGCTGGTGAACGGATTCGCCATGCCATCAAACAGCCCGTTCAAGAAAATATTGCCGCTTGATTTATTCCCAACCGATGTTGTTGGTCATCTTGATATTTACAAAACTTTCAACGCTGATTTGTATGCCGATTTTGGGGGTGCGACAATAAACGTCAACACATCGCAGCCCGGCAAGAGCAGAACGAAAGTCAGTTTTGGCGCCGGTTATACAACCAAGAATAACCTTGGCAAATTTTTGATTGCTTCGGATGCAAATAATTCGAAAAGTTTCTTCGGTTACGGCGGTAAAGACCGGGAACTTCCCGCGGCTTTCGGAAGCGTGCCATCGGGCAAGACATCGAATGAATTTTCTTCGGGGTGGAATGTTGACGAAACCGTCGCTCCGCTCAATTCCAGCTTTGGAGTGACTCATACCGGTTATTTCAACATCGGAAAAAATCAGAATAAATTCAGCTACCTTCTCGCGACAAATTTCGAGAATGAATATAAAATCCGCCATGGCGTTGACAGGATATTCTCTCAGGGCCAGGGAAATTACGACAATAACCTGCGACGCTCCCAGTATCGCTACCAAACCACATCTTCTACTTTGATAGGTTTGCAGTACAAAACCAATCGCGCAAACCTGGCTTTTAATACGATGTACCTCAAATCGACTGAAAACATGATTCAGGATCAGATTGGCTATACGCGAACGGCAGTGCAGAATCCGAAAGAAATTATCCGATTGAACCAATATGAGCAGTCGGATTACATCAATGGCCAACTCTATGGCGATTATGCATTGACGGAAGACAAAAAACACACTATCCGAGGCGGATTTTCGTACACAAAAACGATGTTTACGCAACCCGACCGAAAATTCATAAACGGAACCGTGATCGATGATACCTACATCGAAACCACCTACGGTGGCAACCACCTTATCAGACAATATCTTGATGTTGACGGCAATTTCTTCTTATCGGGCCTACTCGAATACAATCTCGAACTTGGAAAGGCAGAGGCTTCGAAGCCGCACAAGCTTACTGTTGGATACAACGGATATGCAAATCAAATGGAATCGACCTATAGGTTCGTTTTTGGGAAGCCGAACGGTTCCAATACGGTAACGGTACCGCTTAACAACATCGATGCATCACTTCAGGAGCACATCGAATCAAATTTCTTCAGTTTCAGAGAAGAATCAAATGGTGATTTCAACACTAAGATTATGCAAAATATCCACGCTGCATATGTCAATGCGTTCTTTGCATTGGGGAAGTTTGAAGTTACCGCAGGAATCCGGGCCGAGAGTACAATCAGGGAGACAAAATACCGGGACGTGGGTGCTTCATTCGACGACAGCTTTAAAGTGACCGAGGTTAACGAAATGGACATATTGCCGGCTTTGAATTTAAAATATCCACTAAACGACAATTCAAACCTGCGGCTGGCAACAAGCAAAACTTTGACACGGCCGGTGCTGATAGAAACCTTGCCAACACCCTATATCAATGCCGACGGAACATCGGAACGCGGAAAAGCCGATCTGCAAAACAGTGAAAATTTCAACGCCGACCTGAAATATGAATTCTTCCCGACACCGAAAGAGATGATCGCAGCAACGGTTTTCGGCAAGTATATCAACAAACCAATAGAACGGACGATTGAATCATCGGGAACCGGCAGCGGACAGACCATAACATATTTCAACAACAAAAATGCGCAATTACTCGGTGTGGAACTCGAATTCTTACTGCAACTGAACCGGATGGGCAGCATGTTTGACAATTTTTCATTAGGTTTCAACACCACACTTATGTACACCAATTCTGAAGTCGACAAAAACCGACCGGGATATTTCGACACTTTTGAAGAGCGTAATCTGCAAGGAGCGTCAAACTGGCTGATCAATTCCGATTTAAAATATGAATTCGATCTTTCAAAAACGTGGCAGAATTCGGTCAGTGTTGTTTACAATGTCTACGGAGAAAGGATCTATGCCGTTGGCATAGCCGATTTGGATCATATCTATGAAAGGCCATTCCACAAACTTGACTTTATATGGACAAGCAATCTATCGGAAGCATGGGAGTTGAAATTTGCCGTAGACAACATACTCAATCCTGTTTATCGCAAGGAATTGGGTAGCGACAACAGGATCGATATATATGAACCCTCGCTAACGCTTGAGGATTATCAGCGTGGAGTTGGATACTCGGTAAAATTATCGTACACCTTTTAGTGTTAAGACGTAACACAAACTTTACAAAGAATACGGTTTTATATAAAGCTTATATAATAATCAGCTAACGTGCTTTGAGGACAACGCTGGTATTTTTGTCAAAACAATAAACAAATAATAAAAATGAAAAAATTAGTATTAAGCATTGCGGTTCTGAGCATAGTTTTCCCAGGATGTTCAAGCGATGATGATTCGCCGTCAACACCTGTCACTCCGGTAACGGGAGAGATCACCGGCGAAATCAGCGATAACAGAACGTACGCTTTTGGCGATTACACTTTAAAGGGAATTGTACGCATCAAGTCGGGAAGCACAGTAATATTCGATGCAGGATCGATCATCACTGCAGATGTCTCAAACGGCGTTGATGCATTGGTAATCGAAGATGGTGGAAAACTGATCGTCAATGGAACAGCTTCCGAACCGGTAGTATTTACCGAAGAGTCGGAAACTCCAGGATCATGGGGCGGAATAATCATGTACGGCGACGCTCCAATCATGGGGGCTTCAGGCGTTACTACAAAGACATCGGAAGACGGACTTGCATTGCAATACGGCGGTTCAAATCCAACACATAACGGTGGTACGCTTCGCTTTGTACGTGTTGAATATGCAGGTAAAAAAATTACCGACGGAACCAGCGAAATGAACGGCTTTTCATTTTATTCGGTAGGATCGGGAACAGTATTGGAAAATCTGGTTTCTTATAAAGGTGCTGATGACGGATTCGAATTCTATGGCGGAACTGTAAGCGGGAAAAACTTGATTTCTTACGGTAACTTCGACGATTCATTCGACTGGCAGGACGGATGGCAAGGTCAGAGCAACACAAACTGGTATGCGTATCAAACCGGAACCGGCAACTTCGGAATGGAAATCGAGGCTTCAAACAACAACAACTCATTTTTTCCTAAAGTGATCAACATTACTCTGAAAAGGGCTCCGGGCACACAAACTGAAGGTGGTTCTTCGGCAGCAGAATACGATGCTATTCAATTCAAAAAGCAAGGGAACGGTGATTTTTCAAATCTTTTGATATCAGGATATACGACAACAGGCGCCACTGCTGTACGAATTCAGGATCTAAACACCAATTCAGATCAGGTGAATCAGGGTAAAATCAAAATCACTAATGTAAAGATCAACGACGGAACAACGCCGTATGCAGCAGCAGGAACTGACTTTACGGTAGCATTCGATCCGGCAAACTGGTCGGTATCAAATTCTGCTACCGGTGCATCGATATCGGCAGGCAATTGGGCCACGGTTAATGGCATTAACCTGCTTCAATAACAATCATTTTCTATTTGAGTTTTGGAAGGCCTCCC
>JADMKR010000073.1 GCA_015478765.1 Flavobacterium sp. | reverse complement strand
TGCATTATACTGAAATGTAGTCATGGTATAATTCTGATCGTGTGTCTCATTGATAATTGACACAATATTGCGAGATCTACCTTCCAATTCGTGGTCTCCTGAAAAAGCCTCGGCAATTTCGGCGTAACCTGTCACATTTTTAAAGGGACTGTTTTTATTATCGTAAGTATAAGTATACGTGGTTCCATCGGAATGCACCTTCTGCGCGATTTCGCCATTTTCTATATGCAAAGTGCTAAAAGCATTGAAACCGTAATGTTTTGTTATTGTATTGTCATTGTTGTAAACGTAAGTATAGTTCTCCGAATCATACCACTCACCGTCAGAAAGGTGCTGGCTATGATATTCAATCAGCTTCCCATCTGTATTATAAGTAAAGAAGAAACGCTCCTCTACTTCTCCTGCATTGATATATTCAACTTTGTTTATTAAATCGCCTTCGTAATAATATTTCTCAATGACACCATCGTCAAATACACCTTGCACTAGTTTATTTCCATCATAAGTATAATCAATTTCAAAATAATGGTCATCATCACGATCATACACCATGCGTTTTACTAAAATATCAGAAGAAGTATCCGCCGGGGTACCGGGTGAATCATCATCACTGCAAGATGAAATGGCTACGATCGAAAATGCGCTCAATAACAAAAAAACTTTTTTCATTGGGTAATATTAAGTTAGTAATGCGCTAAATATATATCTTTTTGCCCATTATCGCCGTTTTACGTAAGAAAAAGTATATCAATTTGCTAAAATGAAATATGGGCGTTGCGGCGGCGACTGATATTTCTCAAAACCGAAGCCATCAACACGCCGCCGCCGGGCTGTATGCAGTGCGCGGCACTTTGCTCCCATCCCTAACGCATCCCCGTTAAAGTAGTTGGAATTTGGAATTTGAAATTTTAACACCGGAAAACCAATAGACACCCCCACTGATTGCTGACCGTTGACCGCTGAAATCCAGCCCCTCACAACATTATTTCATTCCCAGCGTTACGAATAATTAATCTCGCGACAAATCATCAATCATCAATTCATCATCATGCTAAAATCATTCTTTATACTGTGTTCGGGCGCCGACCGAAATTTGCTCTCGACCTGCTCCGAAGGCGAACAAACAAAATACGCCGGAATCGGCGCCACAGTTTTCTTTACAGCCGTAATGGCTTTCATCGCCGGGTCCTACGCGCTTTATACCGTATTCGACAGTGCGCTTCCTGCAATCGCATTCGGATTAGTTTGGGGATTGCTCATCTTTAACCTCGACCGATATATCGTTTCGACAATGCGAAAACGCGAAAAGTTCGGCAGCGAGTTTCTGCAGGCATTGCCGCGCATCGTGTTGGCAATCATCATCGCAATCGTGATTTCAAAACCACTCGAGATAAAAATCTTCGAAAAAGAAATCGCCACCGTGCTTCTGAAAGAGAAAAATGCGATGGCGCTGGCCAACAAGAATGAGGTCGCTAACTATTTCCAATCGGATGTCGAGCAAAACAAAGCTGCAATCGACAGCCTGAAATCTCAAATAACCAAGAAAGAAGCCGAAGTAAATGCTTTATATGAAACCTACATCACTGAAGCAGAAGGAACAAAAGGCACCATGAAACTCGGAAAAGGTCCGGTTTTTAAAGAAAAAATCGCAAAACATGATTTGGCTAAATCCGAACTCGACTCGATTCGAAAAGCCAACTTCGCACTGATAACCGAACGTGAAAACCGGGCGAAAACCTTACAAGCCGACCTGGATAAAAAGGTATCTGAAACCCAGCCGATCATCGACGGCTTCGACGGTCTCATGGCTCGCATCAACGCGCTTAATAAACTGCCCTTTTTGCCATCACTTTTTATAATGTTGCTTTTCCTGGCAATTGAAACCGCGCCCATCATCGCCAAATTACTCTCGCCAAAAGGCGAATATGATTTCAAACTTGAAGATCTGGAAACTGCCCTGCAGGCAACTCTCGAACAGGATAAATACCAACGAAAACTGTTGGTTAAAACATCGGCAGAGATGCACGATAGGGTTTATGCCGAAATAGCGCAGGACTCCGGCCTGTACGACTTACAGCGCTCCAAAGCCAGGGAATTACTCGAATTGCAGGCGCAAAGTTTTGTCGATAAACAAAAAAGCACGCTTTCGAGCTAATCACATATAATTAAGTATCTCCTTTTTATATGCGTCGTATTCGCTTTGGTGAATTAATCCGTTATCAAGCAGTCGTTTGTAATTTTGGAGTTTGTCGAACAATTCCTGATCGGACAATTCGTGTAGCGCTTTGTCTTTCATACTGTCGGGCACTTCATCCGGAAATTGCTTTTCAGGTCGGTAACCCGATTGCATGATGGGAAGGTTCTCGGCAAACGTCGCAATTTCAGCTTCTCCTTCGACGATTTCAGCCGCGTGTGATTCGAGTTGGCCCGGCTTGCCAAAAACCCCCGGTTCGGTTTCTTCCAGGATTTCAGCTGTTGCAAATGATGACGAGCGCTTCGTATATTCAAGTTGTTCCCGCGCAAAAGTGTTGATTTTCCGTGCTTGCGACTTCGGAAGGTAATCCATGGAAACTGAAATATCGGATTTGGTAAGAAATGAAAATTCCGATCCCAGAATATTCTCTTTTATAAATGTCACCGAAATATCTTCCCAGGCATAATCAATGAAATCCATCGACAAACCCAGGTTTTTGGGTTTACAGATAAGGATTCGTTTATTCGTCAGCACAATACTATCTGGAAAAACGTTGATCGCCGGTTTTTTCTGAACGCCGATATAACCGATTTCCTCGTTCTTCATAAGAAGATCCTCCAGCTTTGCCGTTATTTTCTCGACCGCTTTGGGATCCTGCTCTTCGTTTAGGAATTTTTTGATCTGATCTCTCATTACATTTTTATTCTTGCGATTGGCAAAAACTCCTCTAAGGTACTAATTCGCTGATTTCCTTCTGTAGCTTTTTGGTTAAACTTTTCAAAACGAGTTCATACGAACCATCGATCAATTCCTTTACGAGTGCATCATTTACACCCGAATTGATTGCCACCGTGTTCCAATGAATTTTACTCATATGATAACCGGGTGTGATGTCGTCATATTGTGCGCGAAGTTCCTGCGCATAGTCGGGGTCGCATTTTAGATTGGCCGACGGCGTTCCCGATTCCCATCCTGTGAGCGATGTTAGTACAAACATTTTTCCGCCCACTTTCAGCACCAACGTATCTTCGTCAAACGGAAAATGCTCGGTGACTGCCTTCTTTGAGCTGCAATACTGTACAAATTGTTCCAGGTTCATGAGTGGATTTTATATAAGATTGGTTTACTCGGACTTGCATCATTCTCAAACGAAGCCAACTGCAGGTTTAGAAGATATTTACCGTCTGGAATATCGCTGGGAACGAAAATCAGTTCGGTGATTGTTGCATTCCGTCGTGCATCGCGGTTGAGATTTTTTACATCAGTTACATTCCAAAAAGCTTTATGTGCCAGCAACTTACCTTCGTCCTGCTCGCGATCGACGCTTGGCAAATCGATCAGCAGGTGTTTAATACCGCATTCGCGGATGAATTGCGCGGCCGATTCTTCAAGATATGGCGGATTTGTATGCGAATAATTCTGGTTTCGTTTCTTCGGATCATTTGGCAGGGTGCGGATGATGAGTGCTTCAGATGAATTTCCTATTACTGATTGCAATTGTGATTTTGTGATGACCCGATCGTCACCTTGAAGTTGGGGTGTGACAGAAATCAAATCGGCGATAAACATAAACGTCTTCAGTGACTGGTTGATGCTGAAAAAATCATGTGTTATATGCCCGACACACTCTGTATGCGTACCGTGCCCATGCGGGTTAAAAGCAATGTTATTGAAGTTGGTCGACGATCCGTCCGATACTTTGCCGATCCATTCGCCGGAGCGTACCGGCTCGATCACAGGTTTATTCAAATACCACGCGATAGGATTTTTGTCATCGCTCGTAATTGGAATCGAAATGTCGATTGGCTGGTCGAAATCGACTTCAACATCTTTTCCGCCAATATGTAAAGTTGCCTTCAAGTTCAAAATTTTAGCTGAGCCAATTTACGGAAAATTTACGGCTATTGATTACACGGCAAATAGGTCGCTTGCAATGCCATCGGTCAGGAATTTTCCCTTAGTAGTTGTTTTCAGTACGCCGTCATGGATTTCGAGTAATTGCCGTTGGATAAACTTCTGACTGCTTTTTAACAGATATTCCAACATCTCGGTCCCGAAATCAACTTCAATTCTACGGAGCGAAATTCCCCAAATGGTGCGCAGGCCAGTCATCACGTATTCGTTGAAACGATCTTTGTCTGTCAGCATTTCGGTTTCCGAGGGAAGTGTGCCGGCTACAATCGATTTTATATAAAGTGCATTGTTGGCAATATTCCAACTTCGCGCTTTTCCGTCATAACTATGCGCCGACGGGCCAATACCGATGTACTTTTTTCCGAGCCAATAAGCCGAATTATTCTGCGAAAAATATCCTGCCTTGCCGAAATTTGACAGCTCATAATGGACAAAGTTGTTTTGCGCAAGAGTTTCGATGAGCAAATGAAAATGTCGCTCGGCCACATCGTCATCCGGTGCCGATAATCGCCCGGTTTGAATCATTTTGCTGAAAGCTGTTCGCGGCTCGACCGTAAGCGCATAACTCGATATATGAGGAATTTCAAAAGAAAGCGCGGTTTCAACATTCTGAAGCCATTTTTCATCGCTCATTCCGGGAACGCCGTAGATCAGATCGATTGAAATATTGTCGAAGAGAGAGCGTGCTTCGGCCAGCGATTTTTTGGCTTCATCCGAATTGTGGGCGCGGTTCATCATTTTCAGATCTTCATCGAAAAAAGATTGGATGCCAATGCTGAGCCGGTTGATCTTGGTAACAGCCAATTCGTTTAATTTTTCCGAAGTAAGATCATCCGGATTTGCTTCAAGCGTAATCTCCGGATTTTCAGCCACGTCAAAGTTGGTGTAAACTGCATCAATCAACAGCCTGATTTCCCCCGAAGATAATACCGAGGGTGTTCCGCCGCCAAAATAAATGGTTTCGATTGGCGTAACAATTTCGCTTCTGCGCATCCCGATTTCGCAAATAATGGCCTGTACCATTTCATCTTTCTTTTTCATCGACGTCGAAAAATGGAAATCGCAATAATGGCATGCCTGCTTGCAAAACGGTATGTGGATATAGATTCCGGCCAATTTATTTTATTTTACGCGGTTTTCGTTTTGTTTGACGAAGGCATCCCAACCTGTATAACTTTTCGCGCCCGTGACTTTTCCAGAGTTAAAAAAGTGGCAAACGGCGGCTGCGAGTCCGTCGGTGCTGTCGAGATTTTTAGGGAGTTCTTTCAGTGTGAGCAGTTGCTGCAGCATTTTAGCGACTTGTTCCTTGCTCGAATTGCCATTTCCGGTAATTGCCATTTTAATTTTCTTAGGCTCGTATTCGGTGATGGGGATTTGCCGCGATAATCCGGCCGCC
>JADMKR010000072.1 GCA_015478765.1 Flavobacterium sp. | reverse complement strand
ATTTCGACTAAAGGCTAAAAGTGATCTTTTGATCTCGGTTGTTGGCGTGCCTTTTACCCGGGTAATTTTAAAAGGATAAAGTTCGTATTCTTTCGCCGTTTCGACAAAAGCCGCTTCTTCCTTAAATGGAATGATGACTGCGAAAACTCCGTGTTCGGATAGCATCAAGTCGGCTGCCTCAATAATCTGGCTAAACGGCATCGATGCCGAGAACCGTGCCTGGTCGCGCTGCTCATCTCCGGACGAATAATCTTCGGTATAAAATGGCGGATTCGAAACAATGAGATCATACTCGTCTTCGGGTTCTTCGATGAATTCGTCGAGTCCGGCGTGGTAACAGAAAAGTCGCTCGCCCCACGGTGAATTTTCAAAATTTTCGACGGCTTGTTCGTAAGCATCGTCGTCGATATCGACGGCATCGATTTGATGTGCATCGGTTCGTTGAGCGAGCATCAAAGCTATGAGTCCGGTGCCGGTGCCGATATCCAAAATCGACTGCGGATTATGATAGATCGGAGCCCACGCGCCTAACAAAACACCGTCGGTGCCGACTTTCATTGCGGTTTTGTCTTGATTGATGGCGAATCGTTTGAATGAAAAAGTATTCAAATTTCAATTTTTAAAATTCCAAATTCCAAATGTCAAGGCGAAACAATGAAATTATATTATTTATTAATTATCGCGATAAAATTTTTCGGAGTTCTTCTGCCTCGGTGATTAAGGCAGTACTATCTTTTGAAAAAGGAGAATTCTGTTAGTGAATTAGCCGCAACCAAAAAATTGTTTCTTTAGCTTCCTTACGTGCAATCTTTAACCGAAAGTAAAAATCTTTGTCCCCCAATTTCTCATTGGCTTCAATATAATTAGCTCCGACTGAACCCGAAGATCGAACTAATTGTTTCGTATCCTCTATGTTTGATATTGTACGGGGAAGTTTATTAATGTAAATCCGACAATGTCTTGCGAATTGGAAAGTTCGCTCTTCCAAATTGTAAATTTTCTCCATGGCGTATATTCATCTGCGTGGCGGTATGTAAATATACCAAAAAGCCGTTACCACAGATGATTGGAATTTGAAATTTAAATATTAGAATTTGTAATGTCACATAGCCCTGATAGAAGCGGCAGCCTTTTGCTGCGGTCTTAAGCAGCGAAAGCTATAGCGGATAGCAGGATTAAGCTTCTACTTAATCAAAGTCCAAACCCTATACCCTACACCCTGAACCCTACACCCAACCTAAAGATACATCTCAATCAGCCCTTCCGGCAAGTCCATTTTTACCTTCTTGTTCTTACGGTCGATCTCGACAAGGAAGTGGTCGATCATCGGGATCAGAATTTCGGTGTCGCCTTGAAGTACTTCGAATAATGGCTGTGCCGATGAATCGTTGATTGACTGGATGACGCCCACGACGCCCAGCCGTTTGTCTTCAACCTCAAAGCCGATGACTTCATGGAAGTAGAATTTGTTGCCAGACAGTTTTGGAAGCATCGTTAGCGGAAGGTATACCGCGTTGCCCATTACGGCATCGGCGTCTTCTTCGGAGTTCATGTCCTCAAAACGCACACGAAGGAAATCGTTTTTGTGCAGCGAACTGTTCTCAATAAAAAATGGAACCAGATTATTGCCGCATTCGACAAAAACTGATTCCATGTTCTCATATAACTCGGGCTCGTCGGTATCAAGGTAGATAAGGACTTCGCCTTTAAAGCTGAATTTTTTCGCGATCTTACCTAAGTAGAAACAATCTTCTTTACGCATGACCGCCATAAAATTATGCCTGAGTTTCTTCAGTATCGCCTTCAGCAACCGGAGTTTCCTCCGTTGAAGCCTCTACTTCAGCTACTTCTTCAGACGCCACTTCTTCTTCAGCAGGCTGTGAGGCAGCAATTGCATCGGCTTCTGCTTTCTTGGCAGCAGCGATACGGTCTTCGTTTACTTTTTTCTCAGCTGCCAATGCTTTCGCTTTTGCATCTGCTTTGGAAGTATTCAAACCTTCTTTCTTAGCATCAACCTGACCAGCTTTCTCGTCAAGCCATTTTGTAAGTTTTTCGTCAGCCTGTTCCTGTGTCAAAGCACCTTTGCGAACTCCGCCATCAAGGTGGTGTTTCAATAAAGCGCCTTTGTAAGAAAGGATAGCGCGAGCAGTATCGGTTGGCTGAGCACCGTTATGAAGCCACTTTACAGCGCTGTCAAGGTTCAGGTCGATAGTTGCAGGATTTGTGTTTGGATTGTAAGTACCGATTTTCTCTAAGTATTTACCGTCTCTTTTCGAGCGCGCATCTGCGGCTACAACCCAGTAAAAAGGTTTTCCTTTTTTTCCGTGTCTTTGTAATCTAATTTTTACTGACATAATCTAATGATTAAATTTTGAGGTACTCGACCCCGATTAATTAAGGGCGCAAACTTACGTCTTTTTCAAGAATAATCAAATAGCAAGTCCTTTTTTATCAGCAAAATAGATGCATGCTGAAATTTTTCATTACTTTGTGTGCGATTTAGACGAAAAACCTATTTTTGTATCTTATGAACTTACCTACAAATATGATGAAAAAATTATTAATTGTTTTGATTGCGGCCTTTTCCGTAAGCGCCTGTACCGAGGATATTACACGGAACGATCCTGCTTTGCAAGGAATGAAGGACAACGTCGAATGGCGTGCAGGCGGACAAGGATTTGCCTTGGATGCCGACGGTAGCATCCGAATTGAAGGTTCCAATCAGTTCGAAACGCTGATCATCGAACTGCCATCTGCACTGGAAGGAACGTATGTTTTGGGTCAGAATGAAAATGCTATGGCGACTTTTATTTATGATAACGGTTTCGAATCCTATACATACTCAACCGGGACGGGTAATCCGAATGCCGGCGAGGTGGTGATAACCGATTATTATTCGGTTGATAAAATTTTAACAGGCAGGTTTAGATTCAATGCACTGCTTATTGATGACAATCCGCTTGTAGCGCCGGTGCTGAATTTCCAGTACGGGGTTTTTCATAATTTAAGGATAAATTAAATACTATTATATATGAGGAATCCGCTACGGCGGATTTTTTTATGCGCTGTCCCTATTATTTTGATAATCAATAAATAATCATAAAAAAATTTGCCGCTCGGTCGGATTGGGTGAAAATTGGTTATATTTGTTCGATATTATAAATTAGATCATATGAATATTTTTGTTGGAAGCCTTCCATTCAGTATTGAGGAAGCAGATTTAAGAGAGTCTTTCGAGGCTTATGGTGCAGTTGACACTGTAAAAATTATTACTGATAAATTTACCGGAAGAAGTAAAGGATTTGGTTTTGTTGAAATGCCGAACGATGATGAGGCGCAAAAAGCTATTGACGAATTGAACGGTGCTACTGTTCAGGGACGTGCAATCGTTGTTAACAAATCAGAGCCGAAACCGGAAGGCGAACGCAGAAGTTTTAACAATAACCGTGGCGGAGACAGCCGTGGTGGAGGTGGTTACGGCGGTGGAAATTCACGCGGCGGAAGCGGCGGTGGATACGGCGGCGGAAACAGAGGCGGATACTAATCCAGACCTAGATACTTACAGATACTACACAATAGTTTTTGATACCAAACCACCCAATCGGGTGGTTTTTTTGTTGATAACTTGTACTGTCTTTTCACATCATAAATTCCTATTTTTGGAAATCACCGGCAGTAATTAAATACTGCTCCTTCAGTCTCATTTCCAGCTATGTACTTAATTTTTGACACCGAAACCACCGGCTTGCCCAAGCGTTGGGATGCCCCTGTTACCGATACAGCCAACTGGCCGCGATGCATTCAGCTCGCCTGGCAATTGCACGATGATATGGGTCGGCTTATTGAAAACCGGGATTATCTGATAAAACCGGAAGGTTTCAACATTCCGTACGATGCCGAGCGCGTTCACGGGATTTCGACCGAACTTGCCGAAGCCGAAGGCGTTCCACTACATCAAGCCCTTACAGATTTCGCTGAAGCTTTATCGAAAGCTAAGTTTATCGTGGGTCAAAATGTGAACTTCGATGTCAATATCATGGGTTGCGAATATCATCGCCTCGGAATGGATTGCATTATGCCATCAATGCGGGTGCTCGATACCTGTACCGAAGTTTCAGCTTCCATTTTACAATTGCCGGGCGGGCGGGGCGGTAAGTTTAAGTTGCCGACATTAACCGAACTGCATCAATATTTGTTCAACAAACCATTCGCCGAAGCGCATAATGCAACCGCCGATGTTGAGGCTACAACAAGATGCTTTCTGGAAATGATCCGCCGACGGATTTTCACCGCCGAAGAACTCGATGTCCCGGCAACTTATTTTGAAGAATACAGCAAGGTTAATCCGGGTGAAATTCAACTCATCGGACTGAAGCACATCAATTTAAAGTTGGCTTCAGACGAAATCCGCAAGACCTTAAAAGCAAACGAAGCTCCGCAATTCCGACAGGAATCACCTGATGCAAAAAAATTGCTCGTCGAAACCGATTTTGTTCACCTGCACAACCATACGCAGTTCTCGGTTTTGCAATCAACAATTAGCGTTGCAGCTTTGGTAAAGGCCGCAATTCAGCATAAAATGCCTGCGGTCGCAATTACCGATCATGCTAATCTGATGGGTGCATTCCATTTCGTACGTGATATTTTAAATCACAATAAATCGGTCGATGCCAAAAATAAAGCGGCAATCGAAAGTGGCGAGGAACCCACCGAAGTTCCATTAAAGCCAATCGTAGGCTGCGAATTTTTCGTTTGCGATGACCATAAAGACAAGAGCCGGAAAGACAACGGTTACCAAATCGTCTTTCTTGCCAAGAATAAAAACGGTTACCACAATCTGGCAAAGATGTCGTCGATCGCCTACACCGAAGGATTTTATTATGTGCCTCGAATTGACCGGTCGGTGATTGAAAAATATAAAGAAGACCTGATTGTTTTATCTGGAAATCTGTATGGCGAAATTCCGAATAAGCTGCTAAACCTCGGCGAAAATCAGGCGGAAGATGCGTTGCTTTGGTGGAAGTCGCAGTTTGGCGCCGATTTCTATATCGAGCTGATGCGACATAATCAGGAGGATGAAAACCGGGTCAATGCCTCACTAATTTCGCTGGCGCGTAAACACGATGTCAAACTCGTGGCGACCAATAATATTTTTTACATCGACAAGGACAACGCCAACGCACACGATATTTTGTTATGTGTTCGCGATGGCGAAAAACAAACAACGCCAATAGGCCGCGGCCGCGGTTACCGATACGGAATGCCGAACCAGGAGTACTATTTCAAATCGGGTGACGAGATGAAATCACTTTTTCAGGACATTCCGGATGCGATTGCAAACACAGCCGAAATTGTCGACAAGGTTGAAATCTTCAGTCTAGCGCGGGAAGTTCTGTTGCCAAAATTTGAAATCCCAACCGAATTTATAATCGCAGAAGATGCAGACGGCGGCAAGCGCGGCGAAAATAAATTCTTGCGCCATCTTACATATGAAGGTGCCAAACGCCGATACTCAGAAATCACGCCCGCGATCCAGGAGCGCATCGACTTCGAATTGCTTAC
>JADMKR010000071.1 GCA_015478765.1 Flavobacterium sp. | reverse complement strand
CTTCGCCAATTATCTGAATATCATTTGCATACCGCTGTAGCATCGCTCTCAGGCCACTGCGCAGGTTTGGTTCGTCGTCGATCAATACCGCTTTAATCATTGCTTGAATTTTCGTTTGAAATATACTGAACCGGCAACGTAACGACCACCATGGTTCCTTTAACATTATCATTATCATCGCGCTGTTCGTTGATCTCTACCATCGCCGAACCTGATTTATTTCCCAGCATCTGAAGCCGCTTTTTGGTAATATCGAGTGCCATCGATTTATGGACATTCACAAGGCTTTTTTTGAGTTCTTGGGATTTCTCAAAACCGATGCCGTTGTCTTTGATTTCGCAAATCAGGCTGTCGCCA
This sequence comes from Flavobacterium sp., assembly GCA_015478765.1. Taxonomy (GTDB): domain Bacteria; phylum Bacteroidota; class Bacteroidia; order Flavobacteriales; family Flavobacteriaceae; genus Flavobacterium. Next base: position 5,237 of record JADMKR010000071.1, on the reverse strand, counting down.
CTAAGTGAAAATTTAATATCGATTTGTCCGCGCTCGCTTTTAGGCACCAGGCCGTGGATAATCGCATTCTCGACGAATGGCTGAAGCAATAAAGGCGGTAGTGCCATGTCGTCTTCAATATCGGCACTTTTTGAAATCGTAAAGTCGAATACCTGATCGAATCGAAGTTGTTCAAGTTCGATATAATTCTGCAGACTTTCAATTTCCTTGTCTACCGGAATTAAAGGTTCTTTCGAATACTCAAGCGTCAGCCGCATCAATTTTGAGAATTTAGACAAATATTTCAAAGCCTGGTCGGTGCCATTCTGGACGATGAAACTAGAGATCGATCCCAGACAATTAAAGACGAAGTGCGGATTCATTTGCAGATGCAACGCTTTTTGTTCGTATTCTGCGAGATTTTTTTGAAGCGTAAGATTCTTTTTAAGATTTCGTCTGCTGTACACGAGCATGATGATCCCGAAGATCAGCAACAGAACGATCCCGGCGGCGGCCATTTGCAGCCGATGTCTTTTTTCGCTTTCGCGGAATAACAGTTCGCGTTTTTCAGATTCCTGTTTCTGGATCGCATCGCGTTTCTCGAATTCATAATTCAGTTCCGACTGTACGCTTTTGCGGATGTTAACCTGATTCACGAGGCTATCCTTTGCGATGCTGTACATTTTGAAGTGGTCGAGTGCCAAGGCAGGCTCCCCTGTCTGTGCATATATGTCCGACAGTATTTTTAATGCTAAAACCTGCTGTTCCAAAACCCCGAGTTCCTTTGCAACATTCAGCACTTCGCGAGCGTATTGAGTTGCGAGGTCAGTTTGCCGGGCTTTAAAGTGGTACGAAGCCAAGTGCAGGTGCGTATCGGCGGCGCCAAATTTATCACCGACAGAATTAAATTCCGATAACGCATTGTTCCAGTTTTGCAGCGCCAGTTCCGACTTATTCCTTTCGAAATAGTAAAGTCCGATGTTATTGTAAAGTTCGCCGCTGCCGCGCGGATTTTTGTATTTTTTAAAACTCTGAAGTGCTTTTCGATAGTATTCGTCGGCTTTTGGGTAATCGCTGCGGCGCAGGTAAATGTTGCCGATATTGGTTTCGGTAATCCCGATTGTCGGATCATCGGTGTTTTGCATCAGCCGGTGTGCTTTCAGAAAGTAGTCGAGCGCCTTAAAATCCTCCGACAGCGCCTGATAAACAATACCGACGTTATTATAAACCCGTGAAAGCTTTTGGTCGTCGCGCAGCTGCTCGGCGATTTTTACGGCTTTCAGATGAAAATGCAGTGCTTTGGCATAATTGCTTTGTTCCGAAAAGACGATTCCTATACTTCCGTAAGCGCGGAAAAGACCGTTGCGTGAGATATCGGTTTGATCTTCATTCTCGAAAATATGTGCGGCGTCGGTAAAGTGCTTTAGTGCCGCCGGATAATTGCCGGATAAAATCGCGGCGTTTCCCAAATTCAGCAATGCGTTTCCTTTTGCGGCGGCATATCCGATTTTATTAGACAAGGCCAGCGCTTTGTCGGCGTAAGATTTTACCAGTGACGGATTTGAAGTTTTGTAGGCATCGGCGATCGAGTTCAGCAGGTCGGCGCGCTCGATATCATTGGCGGCTTGAGGGAGTTGGGCCACGAGGCTCTCGGCTTTTTGCGAATAGGCCGCAAACGTGCAAACGATAAACAGCAACAGTAGTTTTATTTTCATGGACCGGGGACATTACAAAAACAAATGTAACATTTCTGTTTAATCAAGTTCCGGCTAATTAGAATTCGGCTGTTGTGGGTGAGAATTTATGGTGGATAGTTGCTAGTTGTGTACCGTTTTGAAATATCAACTAAAATCGTAACCTTTGTAACTCAATAATTTAATTATGTCAGTAGCAGATAATATTCGAAATAGCATTATTGATAAATTACTCACGATTTCAAATAAAGAGTATTTGAGCGCACTTTATCAATTAGTGAGCACTAGCGCTGTTACAGATGATATTGTAAAACTTTCTGAAGCTCAAATTCTAATGCTAAATATGAGCGAGGACGACATCAAAAATAATCGGATCACTTCCTATGATGAATTGGACAAAGCAGATTTAGAATGGCTAAAAAATCTGTAGTTTGGACAGAGACGGCGATTAAACAACGTCGCGAAATCTTAAAATATTGGACGCTTCGAAACAAATCAACTTCATAACCTGAAAAGCTTTTAGGTCTTATCAAAGAGCGAATAGAAACAATAATGGAATATCCAGAAGCTGGAAAGCCAACGTCACATTTTTCTACTATAGAAGCGGCGATGGGAACTTTCAGCATTTATTATAAAACATCTTCAAGTCAAATCATAATAATGGCTTTTTGGGATAATAGACAAGATCCAGAAAAGCTATTAAAATTGATCAGTCAATAAACGATACACAACCCCGGGCTAGTCGCCATGGCTGCAATCAATTAGCGGGATGTTTATTTTACCATTAAAATTTTTAACTGGCGGAGATTACGCAGGTGACCTAGACGACACTTGCGGTTTGCCCCAGCCGTTATTAGTCGATAGTTGTTGGATGTTGGTTGGTAGGTCGTGAAAAATATCTAATTCAAACTGTCAACTGCCAACTGCAACTGACAACTGTTAACTAACGCCCCTAGCCCCGATGGCAGCGGAGGCTTTTCGCAGAAAAACGCCATTTTTTGACAGGAAAAATAAGCGACCAACGGAAGCTCTATTTTGCCATACAAAAAAGGCGTTTTTCAAGAAAGCCGGAGCGGACAGCGGGATCAGCTCCTGAAAATACTATATTCTAAAAGCGGCTTGTCCCGGGAAATAGGCGGTATCACCTAGTTCTTCTTCGATTCGCAATAGCTGATTGTATTTTGCCATACGGTCTGAGCGCGAAGCGGAGCCGGTTTTGATCTGACCACAATTTAAAGCGACGGCGAGATCGGCGATGGTCGTGTCTTCGGTTTCGCCCGAACGGTGCGACATCACGGATGTGTAACCGGCACGATGCGCCATGTTGACGGCGGCGATGGTTTCGGTGAGCGTACCGATTTGGTTTACTTTGACCAGGATCGAATTGGCGATACCTTTCTCAATTCCGGTGGATAAGCGTTCTACATTGGTCACGAATAGATCGTCGCCCACGAGTTGTACTTTTTCGCCCACAAGATCAGTTAAATATTTCCAGCCGTCCCAGTCGTCTTCGTGCATTCCGTCTTCGATCGAAATGATTGGGTATTTTGACGCGAGCTCAGCCAAATATTCGGCTTGTTCCTGTGAAGTCCGGATTCTGCCGCCGGCGCCTTCAAATTTTGTATAGTCGTACTTCCCGTTGACGAAAAATTCGGACGCAGCGCAGTCAAGTGCGATCATGATTTCGTCACCAAATTTATAGCCGGCATTTTTAACCGCTTTTTCGATGGTTTCAAGAGCATCCTCGGTACCGCCGGCCAAGTTTGGCGCGAAACCGCCTTCGTCGCCTACGGCAGTTGAGAGTCCGCGTTTGTGTAATTCTTTTTTAAGTTCGTGGAAAATCTCGCTTCCCATTTGCATCGCTTCGGTAAACGACCGTGCTTTTACGGGCATGATCATAAATTCCTGGAACGCGATCGGCGCGTCGGAATGCGAGCCGCCGTTGATGATGTTCATCATGGGCACGGGAAGCGTGTTGGCCGATACTCCGCCGATATAGCGGTATAATGGCAATCCGAGTTCGTTTGCTGCGGCTTTCGCAACAGCCAGTGAAACACCTAAAATCGCATTGGCACCGAGGTTTCCTTTATTGTGAGTCGTATCGAGGTCGATCATCTTCTGGTCGATCAGGTTTTGTTCGAATACGGAAACTCCGAGTAATTCCTCGGCGATCAGCGTATTGACATTTTTGACCGCTTTTAGCACGCCTTTGCCTGCGTAGGTTTTTCCACCATCACGAAGTTCGACGGCTTCATGTTCGCCGGTCGATGCACCTGAAGGAACGGCGGCGCGGCCCAGGATTCCGGTTTCGGTGATGACATCGACTTCTATGGTAGGGTTTCCGCGTGAATCAAAAATTTGGCGGGCGTGGATCTTGATGATGATACTCATTTTTTTGCTTTTAATTAGTGAATTCTGAAATTTCAAATACAAATATAACCATATATGTAGAGATGGCTTTTGAAATTTGTTAACGAAAACGTTATAATTATTTGAGATTTTTGGAGCATGTTTCCTGCTTTCTGCTATATCTTTTCCATTCGCTGCCGCGATTGCAAAAGGATACCGCGTCAATCAGGGCTAGGACTTATCGTGGTATCGAAATTTGACAAAACATGGCTAGGTCATTTTTCGTAAAATAATTCATCGTCGGTCAGTTTCATAATGAAGTCAAAGTTTATTGCAAAAGATTCATCATCCAATTTTGAATCACGGGTTGTGACCGATCGTAACAAATTTGCCTGTGTCGATGATAAAGCCTTGTTTATTTTTAAACTTGAATGCGATTTTTTTGATTGATATTTCGGTACCGTCCATGCGACAGGATTTTAATGTATCAATTTCCTTTATAAATCTGCAGGCAATTAATGGCTATCACTCTTCGGCGCTGGTCGCGGGCGCCGCCATATTGCAATTTAGTAGTGTTTTCGTCCAAAATCCGTTCAAGTTCATCCCGATAGAGGAGCCTTGTTTGAACAAGTATTCTAGGGTACCTGTTAAATATTTGATAAATTTATCTATTTTTGGAAACTCTCACTTGATTGATTTTTTATCATACACCTCCTATCTATGAAGACATATTTACAATTTTTAGCTTTTTGTACTTTTTTCTCGGCTTTTTCTCAAAATCCTTCTGATTTAGATCAAGATTTTAATGTTGTACCAATTCCTGAAAATCGATACTGTCTCGATCGGAAAGTGACCACAGTCGGAACCACTAGCACGGGAAACATGCTGATTTATGATCATCTCGAAGGCTTATCCTATATTGATGCGGAACAAAATCTAATTCGTCATTTTAACTTTTTTGGTTCGGGGCCTTCTTTTATTTTGCAGGGTGATGACAAAGCGATCGTAGTTTTAAATGGTTCGCCAACATGGAACGGCGTACCTGTGCCTAATATTTTTAGAATAAACCTTTCAAGCGGCCTTATCGATTCAAGTTTTAACCTCGATCCTAATATTACTGTCAATAATGTCGCGTCAAGCCAAATCCATATATGGAATAATAAACTGTACGTGAAAGCGGGCTCGGTACTGGTAAATGGTGTTTTTAAAACCATC
>JADMKR010000070.1 GCA_015478765.1 Flavobacterium sp. | reverse complement strand
TTCCATTGTTCCGACGCGCATGTAAAATCGATCGTACTGAAATCACTCGTACCTGAAATCGATTTCCTGACGCGTGAAGGCCTGCAATGGTTAAGCGACAATATGTTTACTGATACTATAGAGATGAAAGTCGGTAAAAAGGAGTTTGGCGCCGACCGTAATCTGGATATTTTCCATCTCATCCAACAAGGCGCTTTTCTGAGTGACGGCCAGCTTTACAAGCAGATAAATACGATTATAGAATCGGTGTGATAATTTAACCGGGAGCGACGAATTTTCAATTATATAGGAATATTAATCATATTTAGAGTATGTTTACCGCCTATGGAAAGCAAACAAAATATTATGAAAAAAATTATCTGTCTGGCGGTTTTTGCCGGCCTTGGATTTTCCGGCGTTGCGCAAGATAAGTCTGTCGAATTTAAGCCAGCCGAAAAACACAAATTTGTCGGTTGGGAACACACTTCAAATGGACTGTTTTACATCGTAACCGGCAAAGCCAAATCAGATGTGACTATCAATAGTTACGATGCCGATTTAAATCTGGCTTACGAAAAGAATATCGAAACGTCTTATAAAGGCCTTAGCGGTTCTTTTGGCGGCGGAATGAACGATCTGCCTGAATATTATGATTTGTACGCTTCTAAAACCGGACAATACGCCGTCTCATATGAAGACAGGCTCATTATCGATCGATCTGGCAAAACCACTAAATTAAATTATGTACACGAGGATGAAAGCGGCGAGATACATTCATATTTTACTTTCTATTCAGATGATTATATGTGTTACCTCGGAAAAAAACCAAGTACCGGACGAGGGAAAAATAAAATAGACGATCCGAACATTTATCTGTTTCGACGAAGTATTTCCGATCAATCGACAAAACTTATTACACTGCCAATCCCGGAAATTGCTACCGATGAAGAGAAACTCAAATTTGGACTGCATTCGTATACAAAAGACGGGTTTTATATCGTAAACAAGCAACTTGATAAGGTGAATGCTGTTGACATTTACAACATCCTGAATTATAATTACGATGGCCAACTTATTTCTTCTAAGCAGTTGGATGTGAGGCTCAACGGGAAATATTTCGCTGCCTCAAACTGCGGTTTCGGGTCATCAACGATCATTTACAGTCAGAATACCACAACCCACCGCCTATCTGATAATGCTACTGGAAATATTTATATTGACCAGGAAAAGCAAGTATATTATGTGTTCGGTGTTTATACGAACAGTAAAGACACCAATCTTTACAACTCGAAAAATAACGGCTTCTACGTGAAAAAGTTCAGTTTCGACGGCCAGCTTATCTGGGATTCTGAGAATGAAATAAATGACAAGGATTATAATAAAAACGCTGTATCGTTTCACACGCAACTGTCTTTCTTCAAACTTAATGACGGTAAATTGGGCATTCGAATCAGTAATTCAAAACACCATTACGCTCATATGTTCCTGCTCAATGAATTGAATGGTGAAGTTCTCAAGAACAAGAAGACGGAATTCGACGTTAGTGTCATTAAATTGAACGGAATCCGTGGCGGTTCCTTTCCTACGGGTTATTCTAATAAAACGGATTTCGGTGGAAACAGTCTTAATGTCGATACCTTCTTTGCCGCATTCGCATCAGATAAAGTCGATGCATTCTTTAAATCTGTGAAAGACCGGAAAAATAATTATAATGCTTTTGTGCTCGAGAACGGAATTTATGTTTTAGAGGAAAATCCTGATAAAGATTTATTCCGCTTAATGAAGTTTAATTGGTAATTGACTGACTTAATTCATCATCACCAACAATTAAAAGAGTGCTTTGCGAATATTCTGTGGTAGAAATACTAACGTATCGCAAAGCATTTTTTTTCTTCATACAATAGAATTATCCTTTGCATAATAAATGCTTAAATGGTACATTGGTTCTCGGTTTTCCAAAGTCAACTTACCTTTTTCATTCATGGACATTCAGCTGCAAATCACAACGCTTCGAAACGAACTGCATCAACATAATTACAATTATTACGTGCTCGATCACCCCACGATCTCCGATCTGGAATTCGATCAAAAGCTAAAGCAACTCCAGCAACTCGAAGAGCAACACCCTGAATTTTTCGATGAAAACTCGCCGTCGCAGCGCGTGGGCGGGATGATTACCAAGAACTTTGAAACCGTAACGCACGATCACCGAATGTATTCGCTCGACAATTCGTATTCGCGCGAAGACCTGACCGATTGGGAAGCGCGGATTAAACGGGCGCTCGGTGATGTTGCTGTTGAATACACCTGCGAACTCAAATTCGACGGTGCATCGATCAGTCTGACATATGAAAACGGAAAATTGCTTCGCGCCGTGACACGTGGCGATGGGTTCCGGGGCGATAATGTAACCGCGAATGTCAAAACTATCCGGTCGGTTCCATTGCAGTTAAAAGGCGACTATCCATCGAAATTCGATATACGCGGCGAAATCATACTGCCGTTTGAAGGTTTCGAAAGAATGAACCGCGACCTGATCGAAATCGGCGAAACACCGTATTCGAATCCGAGGAATACCGCCTCGGGCAGCCTGAAATTACAGGATAGCGGTGAAGTGGCCCGCCGGCCGCTGGATTGTCTTTTATATTCAATCATCGGCAATAACCTTCCGTTCGATACACAATTCGATGGTTTACAGTCGGCCAGAAACTGGGGTTTTAAAATCCCGACCGAAGCCACGTTGGCACAAAATATCACCGAAGTTTTTGATTTCATCGATTATTGGGATACGCACCGGCACAATCTTCCCTACGAAACTGATGGTGTAGTAATCAAAGTCAATAATCTTCACTATCAGGATGAGCTCGGCTATACTGCCAAATCACCTCGCTGGGCGATGGCCTATAAATTCAAATCGGAGCAGGTTTCTACACGATTAAATTCAATTTCATACCAGGTAGGTAGAACCGGAGCTGTCACTCCGGTCGCTAATCTCGAACCTGTGCTTTTGGCAGGTACGATCGTCAAACGCGCGTCATTGCACAACGCCGATCAGATCGAAAAGCTCGACATCCGGATCCACGATGAAGTTTTTGTCGAAAAAGGCGGCGAGATCATTCCCAAAATCATTGCGGTCGATTTGAGCAAGCGGCCGGCCGATTCCGTACCCGTTGCATATATTTCAACCTGTCCCGAATGTCAGAGCGAACTGGTGCGCAATATTGGCGAAGCCCAGCACTATTGCCCTAATTTTTATGGATGTCCGCCGCAGATCATTGGCCGGATCCAGCATTACATTTCGCGCAAGGCAATGGATATTGAAGGTCTGGGCGGTGAAACTGTTGCGTTGTTATACAATAATGGTATGGTCAGTAATTACGCCGATCTATATGAGCTTACCGTTGAACAAATAATTCCGTTGGAGCGCATGGCCCGGAAATCGGCCGAAAACCTAATAAATGGCATTGAGCAATCAAAACAGGTTCCTTTTGAAAGGGTGTTATTCGCACTCGGGATTCGGTATGTGGGGGAAACCGTGGCAAAAAAATTGGCCAAACACTATAAAAATATCGACGCATTATCGCAGGCATCGCTGGCTGATCTCATCACAGTTGATGAAATCGGGGAGCGGATAGCCGGCAGCGTACTGGAATTTTTCGGCAACCAGCAGAACATGGCCGCCATTGAACGCCTGCGTGGTTTTGGCGTCCAATTGGAAATTCTCCAAACGGTTAATCCGGATGCGACCGATAAACTAGCCGGAAAATCATTTGTAGTGTCGGGTGTATTTGAGAAGTTTTCGCGCGACGAACTTAAAAAAGCAATTGAAGATAATGGGGGAAAAGTAGCAGGTTCGATCTCCTCCAAAACTGACTACGTAGTTGCTGGTGAAAATATGGGGCCGGCAAAACTCGAGAAAGCTTTAAAATTAAATATTTCGGTTATTTCGGAGCAAGAATTTGTCAGGCTGTTAGAGATCGAAGGGTGAATCAATGAATAAAAACCGGGATTTACTAGGTGGGCTTCCGTTCCTAACCCCTAACTCCTAATTCCTAACTCCTAACTCCTAACTCTTAATTCCTAACTTCCTATTTTTACTAAATTTCACGTCGATTTTTCGGTCGCGTCGTTTTTTTTATACCTTTAGCCAAAACCAAGCGGATGGGGAAGCCGGTACAATTAATCACAATAATTTACTTCGTCATTGCCAGTATAGAGGTTATAGCCGAAGTATTTGTTTATACGCCCCTTATAATCATCTTCAAGCCTCTGATTCCTCTTACGTTGATAGTTTTATATCTGGCGGCGTCTGAAACACGTAATCCGCTGATGGTGTTAGCGTTATCGCTGTCATTGTTAACCAATCTTCTTTTTATTCCCGATACCGACGAAATGCTTTTTTACGCAATAATCGCATTTCTGGTGCACAGGGTGTTGGTGATTTACCTGATAGCTTTATTGGTAAAAATCAATGACTTGGTGCCGATGGTAATTGCGACAATACCGTTTATGCTGATATTTTTCTATTTGTTTTTGATCACCGACGAAATTCCGGAAAACAGTTTCTTCATTCTTATAATCCAAAATTTATTGATAGCAGTCCTGGGCGGAATTGCTGTGTCCAGTTATGTAATGTCTGATAACAAGGCCAGTTCATGGTTGCTGTTATGCGGATTGTTATTCGTACTGCTGCAGTTAATTGTTTTTATCGAACGGTATTACCTGTCGCATCTCTCGCCCGCGATTCTGCGACCACTTGCCATGGGGCTGAATGTATTTGCATTTTTTGCGTTGTGTCAGTTTGTAATCGTGGCTGAACGATCAGACGACAATGCTGCGGCCTCCGACTGATACCGGTTTCTCGCTCAATTCGAAATCGATACGGCCCAAGTTAAGTCCGTAACAGCCCACCTGATTAACGACTACATCGTCGCCTTCTGCATTTTTAACCACTGCCGGCCGTTCCATAAAAGTGTGCGTATGGCCGCCAATAATCAAATCGATGCCAGAGGTAAGGGAAGCGAGTTTTACATCTGAAATTTTTGCCGGATCGTTTTTATATTCATAGCCGAGATGTGACAGGCAGATCACAAGATCACATTTTTGCCGGTTTTTTAATTCTGAAACGATCTCCCTGGTAACCGCAACCGGATCCAGATAAACTGTTTCCCCATAATTTTTTTTATCGACAAGACCGTGGAGTTCGATCCCTAAACCGAAAACGCCCACTTTAATGCCGTTCTTATCAAATATCCTATACGGCTTGACGATGTCGTTCAGGATTGTTTTGGAAAAATTATAATTGGCCGACACAAATCCGAATGAAGCATGTGGCAACTGTTCGTAAAATCCTTCGATGCCGTTGTCGAAATCATGATTGCCCATGGTTGCCAAATCATACTTCATCATACTCATCAACCTGAATTCCAATTCACCGCCGTAGTAGTTGAAATAGGGAGTTCCCTGGAAAATATCGCCGGCATCGAGCAGCAGTACATTCGGGTTTTCCTTTCGAATGCTTTCTATCAATGCGGCGCGTCGAGCCACGCCACCTTTGTCGGGATTACGTGGATCATCTGCCGGGAAAGGATCAATGTAGCTGTGAACGTCATTGGTATGCAAAACCGTAAGCCGCTTAACATCTGATGTAAAACCGGTCAGCGGTAACCCAAGTCCGGCAAGTGCCGTGCCTGCCGCAGTTTTTTGTATAAATGTTCGTCTTTTCATACTTATTCTTCGATAATTCTAATATCGGTGATAACCGGGATGGTGTCGGTTTTTCTGAAATAATCGATCAGCATATTTCGCAGTTTGTAATCCAGGTCGTGGCGTGCAGTCCCTTTGGCAAAAAAAGTCATGTTATCGCCGCCGTTTGCCAGGTAATCGTTTGTACCAACGAAGTAGGTTTTGTCGATTTCAAGCGGTTTGCCACCCACAAGGATATTTTTAGGTGACTGACCGGAAATGGTAAACTGCAATCCGGAAACGGGATGAGGCTTTTTCTCTTTGATGATATATTCGGCGATTTCCTGAATCTGGCTTCCTTTCAGTTCGATTACTACGAGACTGTTCTCAAAAGGCATGATTTGGTATGCATTGCGCGCCGTCACATTGCCTTGCGGTAATATGGCCCGGATTCCGCCGTGATTCAAAAGTATCATGTCGATGCTGTTGGCAAACCGGCTCTGGAAGATGGGATTGCCCTGCTGAAAAGCGATATCGGCAAACAGGTTACCGAGCGTCGATTGCCATTTCCCGCTTTTGTCGAGGGTTTGCGGAGCATGTGCCAAAACAATGCTTAAGTCTTTATTTATGTGATCGCGATACGGTTTGATGAAGTCTTCAACAGTGTCCGAGCTGCCTAACTCAGCCGTAACCGGAATTTCGCGGCCTGCAATTTTATGTACATGGTACCGATTGCCGCTGCAGGCAAGTTGCACTGCGACTGTTAAGAATAAAACAAAAAGTTTCGCAGGGGCGTTATAGTTTTTTAGTTTTGGCATCCAAAAATGATCCGTAATTATTTAGATTTGTGTCGCAAGTAAAAGTACTATGTTTTTAAACTACCTGAAGAACATTTTCACAAAAAAAAGAGTTAAGAAAGCTTTGGAGAATGTTGACCATGCCGATTCAGGTGCGAAAGTTAAAACTATCGGTATCATCGTTGACGAAACGTACTTTCACAACAAAGGCGAGGTGATTTCGGCTCTTACCAGCCACGGCATTCGGGAAGAGAATGTTGATTTGTTGGTTTATAAAAGTAAAATACGAAAATCGGATAGCTTTGATTATCCTGTTTTTACAGCGCGCGATTTGAGTTGGCGCGCCACTTTTGAAAAATCCGAAGTCCGTGAATTTGCCGATAAAGATTTCGACCTGCTTATCAATTATTACGACCAGGAAAAACCGGCCTTATTGATAGTTTCCAATTTATCGCGGGCGAAGTTCAAGGTCGGGTTTTCATCGGTTGACAAAAAACTCAATCATTTCATGATCAATACCGACGCCGAAAATTATCAGGTTTTCACCGACGAACTGTTCAAATATTTAAAAATCCTCAACAAAATATAATATGCAATCACTAATTGGAACCGGAGTCGCACTTGTCACGCCGTTTAAATCAGATTTTTCAGTCGATGTCGAAGCGCTTGTCCGCATAGTCGAACATCAAATAAACAACGGCATTGATTATTTGGTCGTAATGGGCACAACTGCCGAAAATGCCACCTTGAACGAATCCGAAAAGCAACTGGTGATCGATACCGTGATTTCGGCTAATAATAACCGGCTTCCGATGGTTATCGGTATTGGAGGAAACGATACCCGAAGTATTATCGACGAGATGCAATCCAGGGATCTATCTGCTTTTTCGGCCATCCTATCAGTATCACCGTATTACAACAAACCAACCCAGGAGGGAATTTATCAACATTTCAAAGCGATTGCCGAAGCGGCGCCATTGCCGGTGATTTTATATAATGTTCCGGGTCGGACGGCAAGCAATATGCTTCCGGCAACAGTGTTGCGACTGGCATCCGATTTTAAAAATATCATCGGGATCAAAGAAGCCGCGGGCGACATTGTTCAGGCAATGAAGCTGATTCAGCACAAGCCCGAAGGTTTTTTGGTAATTTCAGGCGACGATATGATTACTCTGCCAATGGTCCTTGCCGGCGGCAGCGGTGTGATTTCGGTTATTGCCGAAGGTTTTCCACGTTTGTTTTCCGATATGGTCCGCCTTGGATTGGAGCGCAAGGTTGATGAAGCATATGCGTTGCATTACAAAATTGCCGATGCGATTGACATGGCGTTCGAGCAGGGCAATCCGCCGGGAATCAAAGAGGTTTTTAAAGCAATGGGACTCAGTGGGAATACAGTGCGGTTACCACTTGTGAATGTGGATGAGAATTTGGCGGAGCGGATTGGAAAATTTGTCAGTGAATATTCGAAGCAGTAATAATTGGCTGCCCGCATTATGTAATCAAAATATTTTGTAGTACTAAATTAATGACTAAATTTGCCCGCAGATATTCGGGTAGTATTTATATTCGCAAACGCCTTGAAAATCAACAAACCCAGCAATTTTAAATGAAGAATTTTTTTACCATAATTTTACTTTCACTCGTTTTTGTCTCCTGCAGTGAATATCAAACGGCATTGAAGTCGGATGATCTGGCTGTAAAGTACGCATCGGCCGAAAAAATGTACGAGAAAGGAAAGTACAGCAAAGCGATAAGGCTGTTCGAGCAGATGGCGTCGGCTTACCGTGGGAAACCTCAGGCTGAAAAAATGTTCTACATGTTTGCACAGTCGTATTATAAAACCGAGCAGTATTACTTATCAGGTTATCAGTTCGAAAGTTTCGTGGGCAATTATCCGCGTAGCGAGTACGTACAGGAAGCAGCATTTCTGGCAGCGAAAAGCTTTTCGATGAAATCACCCGTCTATACGCTGGATCAGATTGATACGTACAAAGCGATTGATAAATTGCAGGCGTTCATCGACCGGTTTCCAAATTCCCAATATCTTGGAGAGGCCAATACCATCATGCAGTCACTGCAGGATAAGCTTGAGCGGAAAGCGTATGAAGTTGCCCGAAATTATCATACGGTGGGCGAGTACAACCGCTCTTACGGTCCGGCCATGGTAGCTCTTGACAATTTCCTGATAGACTATCCGGGAACAAAATATAAAGAAGAAGCGCTTTATTACAAATTTGACTCCGCTTATCTGCAAGCGATGAACAGCGTTGAAAGCAAACGGGAGGATCGATTAAATCAGGCAAAATCGGCGTATGCCACGCTGATGAAATTCAAACCTGATACAAAATATAAGGCAGAAGTCGATGCCAAGCTTGCTACCATCGAAATTGAATTACAACAATACTCTAAACAACTATAATCATGGATTTAAAGAAAACAAATGCACCTGTGAACACAATTACCTATAACAAAAATGTAATTGAGGAGCCAACGGGCAACGTTTACGAGGCGATAACGATTATGGCTAAAAGAGCAAACCAGATCAATTCTGAAATTAAAAAAGAATTGACCGAAAAACTCGAAGAGTTTGCAACTTACAATGATTCTCTTGAGGAAATCTTTGAAAACAAAGAGCAAATCGAGGTTTCTAAATTCTACGAAAAACTACCAAAGCCACACGCATTAGCGGTTCAGGAATGGCTTGATGATAAAATCTATCACAGGGACGCCAACAAATAGTCCGATGTCAGTCCTAAGCGGAAAGAAAGTTTTATTAGGTGTCTCAGGCGGGATAGCTGCGTATAAAACAGCCGCTTTAGTTCGACTTCTTATCAAAGCCGGTGCGCATGTCCAAGTGGTCATGACACCGGCTTCGAAGGATTTTGTCACGCCGTTAACACTTGCAACACTTTCAAAAAATCCCGTCTATTCCAATTTTTACGATCAGGAAAACGACGAAGCGCAGTGGAACAACCATGTCGAATTAGGCTTGTGGGCCGATTTGATGCTGGTGGCTCCGGCGACTGCCAATACATTATCCAAAATGGCCAACGGCAACTGCGATAATTTGCTGATTGCATGTTATTTGTCGGCCAAATGTCCGGTTTATTTTGCCCCGGCCATGGATCTCGACATGTATAAACATCCCACAACCCTTTCAAGCCTGGAGCTCCTCCAGCAGTTTGGCAATAAAATGATACCGGCAGAAAGCGGCGAACTTGCCAGCGGTTTGTCAGGCGAAGGCCGGATGGCAGAGCCTGAAAACATCCTTGATTTTATCGAACGAGATTTGATCGCCAAATTGCTACTGCGTGGAAAAAAGATCATGATAACGGCAGGTCCAACGTATGAAGCTATCGATCCGGTGCGGTTCATAGGAAACCATTCATCGGGAAAAATGGGATTCGAAATTGCAAAATGCGCTGCGCAGAATGGTGCGGAAGTGATTCTGATTTCCGGTCCCACGCACTTGCAGATTGATAATTCTCTGATCCAACTTATCAGATTACAGACAGCCGAAGAAATGTTTGAAGCCTGTCACCAATATTTCAGCGAATGTGACGTTGCAATAGCTGCCGCCGCGGTAGCCGATTACAGGCCGAAAAGCGCTAAAAGTCAGAAAATTAAAAAGCAGGAATCCGATATCGTTCTGGAGCTGGAGAAAACTAAAGACATTCTCGCATCGCTTGGCAGTCTGAAAAAAGATCAGTTTTTGATCGGTTTTGCGTTGGAAACTGAAAACGAAATTGAAAATGCGCAGAATAAAATCCGGAAAAAAAACTTAGATTTGATCGTGTTGAATTCGCTGAATGATTCGGGTGCCGGATTTGGAGGCGATACCAATAAAGTCACATTCATCGATAAGGATTTTAATTCGGAGTCAATGACGCTGAAATCGAAGGAAGACGTGGCTGCCGACATTATAAACAAAGTAATTATACATTATGCATAAAATATTCACGTTGATTGCAATGCTGGCATTTATTACCGTAAATGCGCAACAGCTCAATTGCACGGTAGTTGTCAATGCAGATAGGGTTGGGGCGACCAACAACCAGATATTTAAAACGCTGGAAACATCGCTCAATGATTTTGTGAACCGAACCGATTGGTCGGGTGAGGCAGTCTCGCAAAATGAAAAGATCAACTGTTCAATGTTCATCAATATTACCGAGATGAACGGCAACCAGTTTACGGCGAGCATTCAGGTGCAGTCGGCGCGTCCGGTGTACAATTCCACCTATTCGTCGCCCATTTTGAATTTCAATGACCTTAACTTCAACTTTTCGTATACCGAATTCCAGAATCTGAATTACAACCCGACGGCATTCGAATCGAATTTAGTGTCGGTCATTTCATTTTACAGTTTTGTCATGTTGGGCATGGATGCCGATACGTTTTCG
Source organism: Flavobacterium sp. (assembly GCA_015478765.1). GTDB lineage: Bacteria > Bacteroidota > Bacteroidia > Flavobacteriales > Flavobacteriaceae > Flavobacterium. The sequence goes on along the minus strand of JADMKR010000070.1, from coordinate 23,965 downwards.
CCGGGTGGCGGAAGCGGCTATCTGGATATGGCGCGCGAGATCATGATCGTGGCACAGCAAAGTGGCTTCAAGGGCTGGAATCAGGCCGACGGAAATCAGACACGCTATTTTTTAATCACGGATATGTTGTCGCAAACATTTTATCCTTTCCGCGACGCTATGTATCAATATCATTTTGCCGGACTTGACATGATGGCCCAGGATTTAACCGCTGCGAAAGAAAACATAAAGAATTCGCTGGTTGTGCTCTCGGAAATCAATAATGTCAGGCCTAATTCCTTTTTGTCACGTGTGTTTTTTGATGCAAAATCGGATGAAATCGTCTCCATATTTTCAGGCGGACCGAGCGTTCCGATTACCGATTTGGTAGATAATCTCAATCGCATTTCTCCGTTGAATTCATCCAAGTGGTCGCAAATTCGATTTTAAGCGTAGACAGAAATCCTTACTAAATGATAACCTCACTTTCCATCGAAAATTTCGCTTTGATCGATAAACTGTCGATTGATTTTTCCGATGGATTTTCTATAATAACCGGTGAAACGGGCGCCGGAAAATCAATTTTATTGGGCGCATTGGGACTGGTGCTTGGCAAAAGAGCTGATTTATCGGCGCTGAAGAACAAGCAACAAAAATGCATAGTGGAAGCCCATTTCCGCATAGGTGACTACAACCTGGAAGACTTTTTCAGTCAGAATGATCTCGATCACGACCCTGAAACCATCATTCGGCGCGAAATCCTTCCTTCGGGAAAGTCGCGCGCTTTCATCAATGATAGTCCGGTAAATCTGCAGGAACTGCAACAACTGGGAAATTTTCTGATCGATGTCCATTCACAGCATCAAACCCGTGAGCTGTCAGAAGAGGAATTTCAGTTTGCCATTATTGATGCACTCGCCCAAAATGCAGAACTACTAGCCGAATATCGATCAGCGTATACAAAACTTAAACAGAGTCAGCGACAACTTTTGCAACTGCAGGAAGAAGCTCGCACTATTGGTTCAGAGAACGACTACAACAATTTTCTGTTGGAGGAACTGGCATCGGCAAATTTGCAAGCCGGAGAGCAGCAGGAGCTTGAGCGCAGTTTTGGACTGCTGAGCAATGTCGAGTCGATTGGCGAGCAGATAGCTAAAGTGCTGGCTTTGGCCAATGATGAACAGTACGGAATATCGGTGAACCTGCGCGAGGTGCGGAATGCGATGCAGAAACTCGCCGGATTGTCAGTTGAATTTCAGCCGCTGCACGATCGAATAGTGAGCGCAGCAATTGAACTGGACGATATTTTTGAAGAAACATCCCGCATGTCAGATTCGCTGGCCGCCGATCCGATGCAACTAGAAGTGGTCAACCAAAAGTTGCAAACTATCTATAACCTGCAAAAAAAACATCAGGTAAATACAGTCGAAGAGTTGCTGCAGGTGAAAAACGAATTGGAAGGCAAAAGTAATTCTGCTTTTTTGATAGATGAAGAAATTGAAGCATTATCGGTGGCGATCGCAAAGCAACTGCAGCACTTACATAAGCTGGCAGCATCGATAAGTGAACGCCGCACATTAGCGGTCCCTATTTTATCGGAGCAACTTATTGGTATTTTGTCCGAATTGGGGATGCCTAACGCACGGTTTGGCATACGAATTAATAAAACCGAAGTCCTGAATAAAAACGGGCTTGATGATATTGAGTTTTTATTTTCGGCCAATAAAGGGTCTGATTTCGGGCAGCTTAAAAAAGTCGCTTCAGGCGGCGAAATGTCGCGGATTATGCTGGCGGTGAAATCGATACTGGCGCAGTATTCAAAATTACCGACGATTATTTTCGACGAAATAGACACTGGTGTTTCAGGCGAAATCGCTAATAAGATGGGTGACATCATGAAAAGCATGAGCGCTGGAATGCAGGTATTCGCCATCACGCACTTACCTCAGATCGCGGCCAAAGGGAAAGTTCATTATAAGGTGTATAAATCGGTTACTGATGATCAGACCAATTCGGAATTAAAGCTGCTTAGCCGGCAGGAGAGGGTTGATGAAATTGCGCAAATGCTGTCGGGTTCTGTAATTACCGATTCCGCCATAAATCATGCAAAAGCGTTGTTGGATTAAATAATCGCGGTATATTTGTTAAAGAACATCAAAATTTAGAATAGGATGATAATTGAACCCAGAATGAGAGGCTTTATCTGCCTGACCGCCCATCCCGATGGTGCAGCGCAGAATGTAAAAAATCAAATAGAATACGTTAAATCGAAAGGAAAAATAGACGGTGCCAAAAAGGTGCTCGTCATTGGTGCATCCACCGGTTTTGGACTTGCTTCGAGAATTACCAGCGCCTTCGGATCGGACGCAGCCACTGTAGGTGTGTTCTTTGAAAAACCACCTGCAGAAGGCAAGACAGCGTCGCCCGGCTGGTATAACACAGCCGCCTTTGAAAAGGAAGCACATGACGCCGGTTTGTATGCCAAAAGTATCAATGGCGATGCTTTTTCAGATGAGATCAAACAACAGGTCATCGAATTGATCAAAACGGATCTCGGACAAGTCGATCTGATTATCTACAGTTTGGCTTCACCGGTCCGTACGCATCCGAAAACAGGCGTCACGCACCGTTCGGTTCTAAAGCCTATAGGCCAGGTCTTTACCAACAACACAGTTGATTTCCATACGGGGAAGGTTTCGGAAATATCGATTCAGCCCAGTGCCGATGACGATATCGAAAATACTGTAATCGTGATGGGGGGTGAAGATTGGTCGATGTGGATCGATGCGCTTAAGAGTGAAAACTTATTGGCCGATGGAGCAATGACGGTCGCCTATTCTTATATTGGATCATCGTTGACGGAAGCTGTTTATCGAAATGGCACCATTGGCAAGGCCAAGGATCATCTCGAAGCGACTGCATTTGAGATTGCCGAAAAATTAAAAGATTTAAATGGGAAAGCATATGTATCTGTAAACAAAGCGCTTGTGACACAGGCCAGTTCTGCCATTCCGGTTATCCCACTCTACATTTCACTTCTGTATCAAACTATGAAAGCAAAAGGCTTGCATGAGGGATGCATCGAGCAAATTCAGCGCTTGTATCAGGAACGCCTTTTTACCGGTGGTGAAATCCCTGTAGATGAAAAGGGACGTATCCGGATCGACGATCTGGAAATGCGGGAAGATGTTCAACGCCGGGTGGCCGAACTGTGGGAGCAGGCCAATTCTGATAATCTCTCCGAAATCGCCGATCTCGAAGGTTATCGGAAGGATTTTTACAATTTATTTGGGTTCGATGTCGAGGGTGTCGATTATGAAAAGGACACCGATGAACAAGTGCCGATACCAAGTATTAGCGAATAATCCAATAAACTCAGTAAAAAATCCGGACATGTTCCGGATTTTTTATTGTTAAAATGCGCTATCAATCATTTTTTATGTGATTTGTAAAAGATTTCTGCAGGTATTGAATATAAATTCTGTTAATGACGCGTCTATTTTGTTAATCTTATAAACATGCACTAAAAAATTATTGCCAATTGCACTGCTCTATTATATGGTTTATATTTACATATTAACAAATTATATGCAAAATCTTATGAAGAATTTTACTTTAGCGTTATTGCTGCTCGTAAGTGGTTTCTCTTACGGTCAGATTTTTACGACGCCTGAATGCTCCATCCCTCTCGGAACAAATACCTACGGTCCGATGTATAGCGTGGCGACTGCCAATGCGACGAGCAGGACAGCGATTATCTATCCGGTATCGCAGTTGACCGGGATTATTGGGCAGGAACTCACGTCGATTTACTTCAGTAGAGTGACGGCCACCGGAAGCATGAGCGGTAATCCCAATCTCCGCATCTATTTAATGGAAGTTCCGTCAACTGATTGGGGCGCGGGTGCTTTGGATTGGGCAACTGCCACCGCTGGCGCAACCCTCGTGTATGAAGGTAACCCCGCTGGTCCCACTGGTTCGACAGCCGGTTGGAAAAGCTTTCCTTTTTCTACAAATTTCACTTATTCGGGTACGCAAAACTTAGCGATGTTCACCGAGTACAGAAATTTGGAAGCCAGCACCTCTATGACCTGGAATTATGAGTATACAAATCCTTGTATCGATACAGGTAATAACAACACAACAAAATACTCAAACAACATTACTGCTACTGTTCCGGCAACACTAGGTTCAAGTAACTACAGAAGACCTTTAATAGGTTTCGATTTTACTGTTAGTTGTCCGGCTCCAACTGCGTTTGCATCTGCAAATGTAACTGCGTTCGACGTAGATCTTAGCTGGACTGCAGGTGGTGCCGAAACAAGTTGGGAATATGCAGTTGTACCTGCATCATCACCAGCGCCAACTTCGGGAACCATAGTGTCGGCAGCTGAAGCAATTGATGTTGCAGTTTCGCCGGCAACTGATTATGTCGCCTACTTAAGAGCGGTTTGTGGAACCGATGATGAATCGATTTGGGTAACCACAACCTTTACTACTCCTTGCGTAGCCATAACAACGCTGCCTTGGTCGGAAAATTTTGATGGTTTGGCTACGGTTGGAACGAACAGTTTCCCTCCTTGCTGGACGGAAGAGAATGGCGACTGGGCTTCTAACAGCGGTACGACCTATAATACACCACGTTCAGGTGCGAATTACCTGCGAAATTCTTGGAACGCACTTGATGAATATATGTGGACCCCTGCATTTGAACTCCAGGCGGGAACATCATATGATTTTTCTACGTTTGTACAAGGTGACAATTACACGGGCTGGGTTGTGGACATGTTCTATAACACTTCTGCATCTGCAACAGGAGCCACACAGCTTGGAGCGTCTTACAATGTTCCTGGCAGTTCGCCAACCGGACCTGCACAAGTCATTCAGCCTTACGTAGAAATGCGACGTACTTTCGTTCCAACAACTACCGGAACTTATTACTTTGGATTGCGAGTTAATCAGCCGTCGACAGCCGCTTGGTATGTTGCATTTGATGACTTCGTATTGGAGTTGACGCCGGATTGTGCGGCACCGACTGAGTTGGAGGCTACTAACATTACCGATGATTCAGCTAACCTGGAGTGGACTGAGGCAGGTGACGCAACTGAATGGAATATAGAATACGGAATTACCGGCTTTACCCCGGGAGCAGGTACTATAGTTAACAATGTTACTAGTCCACATTTTATTGACGGCCTGGATGGTAACACATCATACAGCTTTTACGTGCAGTCGGATTGTGGTGACAGCGAAAGTGCATGGGCGGGTCCGATGTTATTTACGACATTATGTGCTCCTATAACCACATTGCCGTGGACTGAAAATTTTGATGCGCTAACCGGATTAGGAACCAATACTTTTCCTCCGTGCTGGAGTAAAGAAAATGGCGATTGGTCAACATCCAGTGCCACCACGTATAACACAGCATATTCAGGCTCTAATTACCTTCGTATTTATTATTTGGCTACCGACGAATATATGTGGACTCCTGGTTTCGATCTTGAAGCAGGTACTTCGTATGATTTATCAACGTTTGTTCAAGGTGATAACCATACGGGATGGGTTGTCGATATGTTTTATAATACAGATCAGACTTCAACCGGTGCTACACAGCTAGGTGCCGGGTACACAATTCCTGGTACAGGCTCAACGGCTATTGTATCATATAACGAAATGCGACGTACGTTTGTTCCTACGACTTCGGGCGTATACTATTTTGCAGTTAGGGTAAACTCCACCAATACCGCTTCCTGGTATGTTGCATTTGACGATTTTAGCCTACAACTTACACCGGATTGTGCCGTGCCTTCAAGCCTTACTTCAACCTCTGTTACAAGCACATCGGCGGTACTAGGCTGGACTGACAGTAATTCAGGCTCATCATGGGATATAGAATACGGTCCGGCAGGATTCACCCCTGGAACCGGAACCGTAATTACAGTTACTACGAATCCATATACGCTTACAGGACTGACGCCTGAGACGGCGTATGAGTTTTACGTTCAGTCAGAGTGCGCTGGCACCGTAAGCGATTGGTCGGCTGTATCAGCATTTACTACTTTGGCGGTTCCGCCGGCAAATGATAATTGCGATGCTGCGGTTTCCTTAACAGTAAATCCTGATCTTCTTTGTGGTTCTGTAACATCTGGAACAACAGTTGGCGCTACCGAGTCGATGGCTGCAACACCATGTTACGGTAACCCCGACGATGATGTATGGTTTAGCTTTGTAGCTACAGCTACGGCTCACCAAATCGTTATATCGAATGTGGTTGCTGTAACAGGTACTTCCACCGACATGTATATGCAAATTTTATCAGGAGCTTGCGGAACTCTTACTTCGGTACAATGTAGCGATCCGAATACTATGGATACTACTGGTCTTACTGTAGGTAACACTTACTACGTTCGCGTATATAGCTATTATGCTACAGCGCGTCAGACGTTCAATATTTGTGTTGGGACACCACCACCGCCACCGCCACCACCGGCTAACGACAACTGCGATGCCGCTGTTTCATTAACTGTTAATCCCGATTACTTATGCGGGGCTGTAACAGCTGGAACTACAGGTGGTGCTACAGAGTCTATGGCTGCGACGCCATGTTCAGGAAATCCTGATGATGATGTATGGTTTAGTTTCGTCGCGACCGCAACGGCACACCGCATCGCTATCTCTGATGTTGTAAACGTTTCCGGAACTTCGACAGATATGTATATGCAGCTTTTATCAGGAGCTTGTGGTACCCTAACTTCGGTACAATGCAGCGATCCTAATACTATGAATTCTACAGGTCTTACAGTTGGATCAACTTACTACGTACGCGTTTACACTTTCGGTACTACGTCGCGTACAAATTTCAACATATGTGTTGGAACAGAACCGCCACCACAACCTGCACCTGTCAATGACAATTGCGACGGAGCGGTTTCCTTAACTGTTAATCCTGATTACTTATGTGGTGTTGTTACAGCTGGAACTACGGCTGGCGCCACTGAATCGATGGCTGCAACTCCTTGTTCCGGTAATCCTGACGACGATGTATGGTTCAGCTTTGTGGCTACCAATACTGCACACCGCATTGCTTTATCAAATGTAGTGGCGTTCACGGGAACTTCTACCGATATGTATATGCAGATCCTTTCAGGAACTTGTGGAACCCTTACCTCGGTACAGTGTAGCGATCCGAATACTATGAATGTTTCCGGTCTTACAGTTGGTTCAACTTACTATGTGCGTGTTTACACGTTTAGTACAACGTCACGTACAAATTTCAACATATGTGTTGGAACACCGCCGCCGCCGCCGTCAAATGACGACTGTGCCAATGCTACCGCTTTAACAGCGGGTGGGGTATATGCTGATAACGTGGTGGATGCCTCAAGTGCAGGCGCAACCACTTCAAGCGAACCGACGCCAACAACATGTTTCGGTTTTTCAGGTGGCGACGTTTGGTTTACTGCCGTTGTGCCTGCAAGTGGAAGCCTTACAATCGAAACTGGTAACCCAACAGTTGGTACCGGAGTTGATACGGTTATAACTGCATATAGTGGCACATGCGGTGCGCTGACTCAAATTAGCTGTGATGATGATGGTGCGGCAACAGGAGCGTACTCGCTTCTGACAGTTTCAGGTCAAGTACCTGGAAGTACCATTTACGTACGAGTTTATGAGTACGGAAATGACAATGAAGGCCCGTTTGCCATATCTGCATATGATTCCTCGTTAAGTACCGATACGTTTACTATTGATGCATTCGACTATTATCCTAACCCGGTAAAAGATGTATTGAGAGTTAAACATTCTGGTATTATTTCCGCGATCTCTGTATTCAATGTACTGGGTCAACAGGTAATTATTCAGAATATTAATGCCACTGAGAGCAGTGTCGACATGTCGGCGTTGCCTTCTGGAACTTACATCGTCAAAGCTACTGCCGACGGAGTAAGCAAGACTTTTAAAGTGGTTAAACAGTAATCAAAATTCTTTTATAAAAAGGCTGCCCCAGGGCAGCCTTTTTTTTTGTCTGTTAATTGGCTAAAGCACTGATAACAAATTAGCTTGGAGAGTTGCATTGTTTCAATTAATATCATAATTTGCCCTTTATTATTAACCAAATACATTCAGTTCATGAAAAAAATTACTTTTTTGCTTGTATTGCTGCTGGGCTTTGCATCCAGCAGTTATGCGCAATTTCCCACGCCTTATTGCGGGCCATTAGAATTTCAATGGGGTGTCGAGCCCATTACCAGAGTAAATTTGGCGGGTATCAATAATGTTACGTTAGCCGACCTAGGCGGGCCTGAGCATGAGGATTTTACCGCCATGATGGGATCGGTAGATACCGGTGGCAGCTATCCTGCCATATTTGAAGGAAACACCGGCGGAAATTACGTAAATTATTTTGCCGTTTATGCCGACTGGAATCAAGATGGTGATTTTGACGATGTAGGTGAGACTTACGAAATAGGCTCCATTACCAATTCGACCGGTTTGGACGGTTTGCAGGTTTCGGGTACTGTTGTTGTTCCGGCTACAGCGCTTCCCGGATCGACTCGGATGCGTATCGTAAAATCATACTTTGAATATACAGATGCCTGCAATTCGCTTGAAAATGGATATGGCCAGGCTGAGGATTACACCGTGACTGTTGTCATTCCAACATGCGTCGCGCCTTCAAACGGTACTGCCAGCATAACATCATCGACTGAGGCTCAATTATCGTGGACTTCCGCTGAAACCAATGCCGCAATCGTGGTACAGCCTGCCGGCACCGGAACGCCTTCAACCGCTGATGGTACCGGCGAGGAAGTCACAGGAACTACCTACACCGCAACTGGCCTGACTGCCATGACAGCTTATGAGTTCTATGTTCGAAACGACTGCGGTACAGATGGCTATAGCTCATGGTCAGGGCCACATTTGTTCAATACTACTTTATTACCGGGATGTGCATCCAATCCATCGCCGGCAATGGGCGCCATTGATGTTCCCGTTGGCCCAATAACATTAACGTGGGATGTACCGGCGACCGGCGATATGCCAACTTCCTACGATCTCTATGTTGGCAACACTGCTGATGATGTTACAACGTTGGTGGGTAATTACACTACCAATACAACCGGTACGGCACTGCAGTTAAATGGTTACAACACGGTTGTATACTGGATGATTGTTCCTAAAAACATTGCGGGCAGCGCAACGGGTTGTTCGGTATGGAGCTTTACTACCGAAGCAGCACCTGGATACTGTCTTGCTTCTCCAAATGGCCAGTGGCCAGGCGGCACAACTGGATATACTCCTGCCGAATGCGATGGGGTAGCCGTAAATCAAATTACCACGGCAGGATTTGCAGGGGAATACTCCCTGGTTAACGTTACCGCCGGACAGACCTATACATTCAGCAGTTCGATAGCCACTGATTTTATCACTGTTTCAAATGCCGACGGTACAACCTCGTTTGCCGCTGATACAACGCCGTTAACATGGGTGTCTACCATTACCGGTCAAGTACGATTTTATACACACGTAGACAATCAGTGTACTTCCAATACGACGAGTAGAACGCGAAGTATTGTTTGTGGAGTTCCTTCAACAGATGAGCCAGATTATGCAAACCTACAATGGCCAGCAACTATTAATATCGATCAGGGTGGATCTGATACAGTTTACGGACAAGTTTATGAAGGAGGTTTGACAGATGTCGCGCCAAATATCGACGGACAGGCTCCGGGAATTTCAGCATGGGTTGGTATCAGTCCTGAAGGACAGAACACAGATCCATCAACATGGACAAACTGGATCCCTGCTACTCACAATGCTGCATATGTTGGTAACAACGATGAATATATGGCGACCATAGGTGCTAATTTGACACCTGGAACATATTACTATGCTACACGTTTCCGTTTAAACAACGGAGGTTATGTATATGGTGGATATGCAAATGGTTTTTGGGACGGTACAGCCAACATCAGCGGTGTTTTAACAGTTGCTCCACCCGTTGCACCGGCCAATGACGAATGTTCTGATGCGATCAGCCTAATCCCTGGAGGTGTATATTCTGATAATGTAGTCGACGGAACAACATTGGGTGCTACCGATTCAAGCCAGCCAGTACCGGGCACATGTTTCGGATTTGCAGGCGGTGATGTTTGGTATAGTGCAGTGGTTCCAGCAAGTGGAAGCCTTACAATCGAAACCGGGTCGCCATCTACTGGTACCGGTATCGACACAGTGGTAACTATTTATAGCGGATCATGCGGTACGCTGACACAAATTGGGTGTGATGATGATGGTGCCGCTACAGGTAACTATTCAATGACTACAGTATCAGGCGTTGCACCTGGCAGCACCATCTATCTGAGGGTTTACGAATATAACAATGATAACGCCGGACCGTTCGCTATATCAGTGTATGACGCATCTCTAAGTACGAATACTTTTGATGCAAGTTCGTTTGCTGTCTATCCAAATCCGGTAAAAGACGTTTTGAATTTATCATATACTTCCGAAATAACTTCTGTCACAATATTTAACTTATTGGGCCAGCAGGTTTCAGCCAAGAACCTAAATGCAACATCAGGACAGGTCGATATGTCGACATTGCCAAGTGGTGCTTACATTTTGAAGGTTTCAAGTGGTGATCAAATAAAATCCGTGAAGGTAATCAAGGAATAAATTGATTCTTACTAGTAGAAAGGGCTGCCAAATGGCGGCCCTTTTTTTTGACAAATTTCTTGTAACCTCTTTTGTATGTATGAAGTATATTTGTTAAAATATTTCTATGTATTTCTCCATTGTCATTCCGGTATTCAACCGCCCCGACGAAGTTGACGAATTGCTTCGAAGTTTAGTGGATTCTGAGTTCAGGGAGCCGTTTGAAATTGTTCTTGTCGAAGACGGATCGACTATATTGTGCAAAGATGTGGCTGCAAAATATAGCCCGGAACTTACTATTTCGTATTATTTTAAAAATAATTCCGGACCGGGCGATTCGCGCAACTTCGGTATGAAGAAAGCTAAAGGCGATTACTTTATAATATTCGACTCCGATTGTATCATCCCCAAACAATATTTAAGCGTTGTTGCCGAAGCTCTTGATAAGAACTACGTGGATTGTTTCGGCGGACCGGATCAGTCGCATGAATCGTTCACTCAGATTCAAAAAGCTGTAGATTTTGCCATGACATCGTTTTTAACTACTGGTGGCATACGTGGTGGCTCGGAAAACCTGGCTAAGTTTCAGCCGCGCAGTTTCAATATGGGGATTTCCCGCAAAGCATTTAATGCCACGCAGGGTTTCGGAAATATTCATCCGGGAGAAGATCCGGATTTGTCAATGCGACTGTGGAAGATGGGGTTCGATACGATTTTGATTCCGCAAGCATACGTTTATCACAAAAGGCGGATCAGTTGGCAGAAGTTTTTCCAACAGGTCAATAAATTCGGAAAGGCACGTCCAATTTTAAACAGTTGGCATCCGGAATATAAAAAACTGACATTCTTTTTACCGACCCTTTTTATCTTGGGATTTTGCGTCGCTATTTTATTAATGCTGCTGGGTCAATTCCTCCCAATTGCGGTCTATCTCCTATATTTTCTGATTATTTTAATTGTTGCAACCTTAAAGTATCGGAATATTTTTATCGGCGTGAATTCTGTTATAGCTGCCGCAATTCAGTTTTACGGATACGGAATCGGATTTTTAAAAGCATTTTTTCAGGTTGAAATTTTAAAACGGGATCCCCGTGAGGTGTTTCCGGAATTATTTTTTAAAGTATGACAAAAATTATCGGACTCACGGGCGGAATTGGCAGCGGGAAAACGACGGTAGCGAAGATTTTTCAGCAACTTGGTGTTCCTGTATATTTTGCAGATGAAATCGGAAGGGAGATACTGGATACACCTGAAGTACGAAATAAAATTGCGGCACTGTTCGGAAATCAAATCCTCAGAAACGATGCAGTCGACCGCACAGCACTGGCACAAATTGTGTTTAACGATGCCGACAAGCTTCGCCAATTAAATTCCATTGTACATCCCGCCGTAGCTGCGCATTTCCAGCAATGGGTAGGCCAACAAACTTCCGGTTACGTGATTAAAGAGGCGGCGATACTATTTGAAAGTGGTTCCTATAAAAACTGTGACGAAATAATCACGGTAAGTGCACCGGTCGAGACTCGAATAAAACGCGTTATTCAACGTGATAATACGACACGGGAAAATGTACTGAGCCGCATGGCTAATCAGTGGCAAGATCGCGACCGTGAAAAACTGAGTAACTATGTAATTCTCAATTCGGGATCGGAAAATTTGGAGGCCAAAGTCATGGAAATACATAAAAAATTAAATAATACATAATTAATTAGGTATTTGTTAATATTTGGTTAATGTATCCGTCGATTAAATGTTAAAAAGTTAATTTTGTAAGGATGAATAAATTGTTTTTCAGATTACTTGTAATCTTAATGAGCTTATCCTTAATAGGGATCATTTTAGTGCAGGTTTACTGGTTTAACACTTCGTTCAAGAACAATGATGAACAATTTCGGTTTCATGTTACCCAGGTTATAAATAATGTTGCCGATCAGTTGCAGCAGGAGGAAGTAAACAGTTTTCTGGAGAAGTACCGAATGTTGAAGGATAGTATAGGGAAAGAACCTCAGAAGAGCGACTTTTTGGAATTTATATACTACCAACGAGATTCACGCACGAACGAAACCATTGTTTATTCCAACAGTATATTATCTGAAGATTACAATATTTCGTCGTCGTTCTTTGATAAGAAAGCAGATAGCGTAAAGCTCCGGAATTACACCTCGAAGCGCAAAACCGAGATTTATAATAAAGGCAATATTGATAAATCGGGATTGCAACGAAATGTTATTCCAGATATTACCATTAAAAAGTCGGGTGACCTCGATATTATGGACAACGCCTTGTTTGAGATATCATTTAGGGATATTGCTGCATTGCGACCGCTTCAGGATAGAGTAACGAAAGAGAAAGTACAGGCCTTACTCAGTAAGCAGTTGGATGACTTTGGTGTCAAAACACCTTTTGAATTCGGTGTGTATAGCAATGGGTTGGCGACCAAGATACGATCTGATAATTTCAGATACGACAAAGAAGCAACGTTTGCCGTTCCCATATTCCTGGACAGCGAGGGTAAGAACAAATATCAGTTATTGGTAAGCTTTCCGCAAAAAAAGCGATTCCTGTTTTCAGAACTCGTCAGCATTACATTATTGTCGATTGTATTTACATTGATTATTATAATTGCCTATTCAAGTGCACTAAATCAATTGATCAAGCAACGTCAGATATCGGAGATAAAAACCGATTTCATCAACAACATGACGCATGAGTTCAAAACGCCGATCGCCACGATTAACCTTGCTTTGGACGCGATCCGAAATCCAAAGGTTATCGATGATCAGGAAAAGGTAAAGCGATATCTGCAGATGATCAGGGATGAAAATAAGCGCATGCACGCCCAGGTTGAGAATGTATTGAGGATCTCCAAACTCGAGAAGAAGGAGCTCGAAATCAGCAAAGATTCACACGATATTCATGATATTCTGGAAGATGCGATGGAACACGTTAATTTGATTATCGAAGATCGTGAAGGAACAATTAAAACGCATTTCAGGGCCAGTCGATCCACCGTATTGTTAAACGACGTGCATTTTACCAATGTATTGGTAAATATCCTTGACAACGCTATTAAATATTCTCCGGAGGCTCCGGCAATCGATATTTTCACAGAAAATGTAAAAGATTTTGTGATAATAAAAGTCAGAGATCACGGAACAGGTATGAGTAAAATTGCTCAAAAACGAATTTTCGAAAAGTTTTACCGGGAACACACCGGTGACTTACACAATGTAAAAGGCCACGGACTAGGACTGGCATATGTAAAGAGAATCGTGGATGATCATAACGGACAGATATTCGTCGAAAGCGAAAAAGGAAAGGGTAGTACCTTTATTTTAAAAATACCACTAATAAACTAAAGCTATGGAAACAGAAAATAAAAAAATTCTCTTAGTTGAAGACGACCAAAATTTTGGTGCAATCTTAAAAGATTATCTGACATTAAATGATTTTGATGTCACACTGGCCAAAAATGGAATGGAAGGCTTTGAGAAATTCAAGAAAGACACTTACGATCTTTGTATACTGGATGTTATGATGCCGTATAAAGACGGCTATACCCTTGCAAAGGAAATCCGTGAAAAAAATAAGGACGTTCCAATCATATTCCTTACAGCAAAATCGATGAAAGAAGATGTGCTGAAAGGTTATAAGGTAGGTGCCGATGATTATTTAAACAAGCCATTCGATTCAGAAGTACTTCTGATGAAAATCAAAGCCATCATTCAGCGTAAGGCGGCCGATAATAAGAATGATCATGTCAAGTTTGAATTCCAGATCGGTAATTTCCACCTGAACTCGAAACTTAGGTTCCTGACTTACAAAGACGAAGAGCCTATAAAACTTTCCCCCAAGGAAAACGAATTGCTGAAGATGTTGACGCTTCACGAGAACGATCTTATGCCGCGTGAGCTTGCACTGACCAAGATTTGGAGAGATGACAACTACTTTACCTCGCGAAGCATGGACGTCTACATCGCCAAACTTAGGAAATACTTAAAACGTGATGATGAAGTCGAAATACTCAACATCCACGGTGAAGGCTTCCGGTTGGTAGTCAAAAGCAAAGCCGAATAAAAAATTACAGTATGCGAAAGAGCCTCCAATTATTTGGAGGCTTTTTTTATACTTTCTTTTTGCGTGGCCCGATTGCAGGAACATTCAGGGCTAATCTTCCGTCGTTAATCGAAGCAGAAAGCAATTCTTACCTTCTTTTTGAAGAGCGAATGTGTAATCTCTGTCGTGTGCAGTTGCCAATATTACAACACGGTCACCAAACATGAGTTCTTTCATGAAATTCATATCGAAAGATGTGATTTTACGCTGAAAAACAATGCAGGGATCCGAATGATCCAGACACCACTCCAGGTACTTGATATGGTTGGCGTGGTTGACAATATCCAAATCGGATAAAACAACGGTGTGATCCCCGCACGGAACTAAGTCGGGAGGTAACGATACTTTTGACACGCGCTGAGTTGTGGCGAACCGTGCTGCAAACAATTCGAAGTGATGATAGGGAAGCGATAGCTGTTCCGGCCGGCGCGATTTGGTGTTGAATATAGCCCAAAACGTTTCACAACCAATTATTTTTTTGTCGCCGCACCATACTTCGAGTGCCCTGACCGATCGTGAATTTTCCATGCTGACGATCCATGTTTTAACCGAAATCGAGTCGCGCCATTTGGGCAATTCCGAAATCTCCACCCGCATCCGGCTCAGGACCCAAGCTTGATCGGCATGCTGCAGGTCGGTGAAACTAATGCCACCCGAATCGGCATGAGCGGCCGCGGTTATTTGAAGCAAATTGCACAATTCGGTGTATTTCAGGTAACCTTGTGGTGTGCACTGAGTAAAGCAGACGGTGAAATTCGAGGTATGAACCGATTTAAAGTTTGGGGATACAGGCATAATCTATTTCTTTCCGAATTGAAAACCAATAGCGAACTGAATTTGCTGCCCATGATTGTAGTAGCTTTCGAAATCGGGATGGGTACTAACTTGTAAAGTGGTATAAATATAATGTACACCCACAAAAACTGCGGCGGCACTTGCAAATTTATAATTGGTGGAAAGCCCGGCTCGAAATTGTGTACCCCCCTGATTTCCAAAGCGCGTTTTTCCCGCTCCCAATGTCAGTTGTGAGTATCCAATCCCAAAATCGGGCGCGATGATAACCTCTTTGGTTATCGGAATGTCATAAGCCACCGTACCAAAGACCGACCAAAAAGTACTGCTGTTGCCTGTAGCCCTGGTCAGTTCCGGTTTCACTATTTGGTAACGTGACAATTCGTAATTCAAGGCAGGTCGGAAATTGGCAAGCGAAAAGAAACTAAGACTTGTACCGATGCCGTAATTGGTCCCGTAAGCATCGGCTAATTGGTTGTCTCCAAAATTCAGCGAAGAGATTGCATAAATCCGGGCTTTCGGCGCGAATTCAAATGTCTTTTTCTCCTCGATTTCCTGCGCTGTCATTATGGCTGACATTAAAAATAGTGCGATTGTAATATATTTCATATTTCTAGTAAGTGATTGTATAGTTGATACTTTCCTCGCCAATACTCAACGGCGCATTGACAGGTGTTTCCGAACCATCGACTCCAACCAGCGTATAGTGGAGAAGGATGTTGCTGTTTTTGATCACTTGAAGTTGGTATGGCATCAAGTCATACTCGTAATCAGGGTTGAAATCGATCTCGTATGCTGGATCGTCTCCCGAAATATAAACATCGCGTACACTTGAGTATTGAAATGAAACATTTTCATAAGACAGATTCAGGTTTGTAATCTCAGAGGGTCTGAACAACACCAACGGTGTATAGGAGTATTTGTAATTGACGAAATCATCTTCGTGCAAATTCCGAAGTTTTTTTCGCTGGAATTCATTCGGAGCCTGCCCGTAATAATCATTAATCAGCACGTCCATAGTCCCATCGGGCATTGGGAAAATCAGTAGTATTTTACCATCGATGCCAGTTCGACCTTTCGAGATGACTTCAGTATCAGTAGAATTCCTCGCCTCGACTGCTACTTCGATATTTTCAAGTGGGTTCCCGTCACTGTCCAGCAATGTGGTCTCAAAAACCATCCGTGTTTCAGCGTCGTATGTTAGTTCGCAAGACACAAGCAGTGGGAGAATAAGTGCAATTAATAGTTTTTTCATAGTGTAGTTTTGAGGTAGATACGTAGTAGTTAAAATAGTTGCTTACGGTTATCGATGAATTCGTCAATATATTGGGTGATTTGGGTTAGATCGGTTGCTGCGTCAAACCAAGCTGCGTTGGCTTTGCGTTTAAACCATGTAAGTTGGCGTTTTGCAAAGCGCCGGGTGTTTTTCTTAATTTCGGAAACCGCAAATTCAATGGTGGTTTTACCATCAAAGTGATCGAACAATTCGCGGTAACCAACTGTCTGCAACGCGTTTAAATCTTTGTAGGTATAAACCGATTTTGCTTCGTTTATCAATCCGTTGCTGATCATTCGATCGACGCGTTCATTTATATGGCTGTACATCAAATCGCGGTCGGCTTCCAGGCCGATGATTACCGGAATAAAATTTCTCGGAGTTTGTTTTTGGTTCAGATAGCTTGAATACGGACGCCCGCTGGCGATGGACACTTCGACGAAGCGCATCAGGCGGTGTGGGTTCTGCAGGGTTTGCGGATTGTCTGATAATAGTTGGCGATGATACGCCGGGTCATGCTTTTCAAATTCCGATGCTAAATAGGACAAGCCTTGTTTTTCATAATTCCCGCGCACCAATTCCCGAATTGCAGCAGGAACATCCGGGAAACTGTCCAACCCATTCAATATAGCGTCGATATACAATCCTGAGCCACCAACCATTACCGCATAATCGTTGCGGGAAAATAACTCGTCGAGTTTGCTGATGGCATCTTTCTCAAAATCACCTACATTATAAGTATCGAAAATCGATTTATGCTGGATGAAATGATGTTTTGCCGAAGCCAGTTCTTCAGGATCGGGCACCGCGGTTCCAACCGACATTTCGCGGTAGAACTGTCGGGAATCAGCAGATATGATTTCGCAGCCAAAATGCTGCGCGAGCTTGATACTCAACGTGGTTTTTCCAATGGCTGTAGGACCGATAACGGTTATTAAATACTTCATAGTTGATTATTTAGCCCCGACAGCAGCGAAAACCCCGGAGCGCTGAAGCCGGTTTTGCCGGGAAAGCAGAGCGACTGGAGGAAGCTCCTGCATTGCCGTGCAAAAGCGAGCTGAAGCGCGAGGAGTTGCAGTGAATGGCGGGATATGGCTACTGCTGCAATTCCAGGCTACTGCCACATTTATAACAAAACTCAGCCGTATTCCTGTGATCACGCGTGTCGCACTTCGGACAGCTGTCGGGCAACAATTTGTTCTTTTTACTGCTCGCCAATTCGGCCGTTACAATGCCTGTTGGTACTGCGATAATCCCGTAACCGAGAATCATGATAAAAGATGCGATGATTTTTCCTACTGTAGTGATGGGCGTTATATCGCCATAACCGACGGTAGTCAGGGTGACAATACACCAGTAAATACTTGTGGGAATGCTTGTAAATCCGCCTTCTTCACCCTCGACAACGTACATAACGGCGCCGAGTAATATGGAAATTATGAATACGAAATAAATAAATACGATGATTTTTGTACGGCTTGCATTGATCGCCAAGCGTAACTGCGAGGCCTGGCCTGTGAACTGCACCAAATTTAAGATTCGGAATAATCGCAAAAGGCGTAAGGCGCGAACGACCGACAGAATTTTGGATCCTGGAAGAAAGAATGATAAATACATCGGAAGAATCGAAATCAGGTCGATAATCCCGTAAAAACTGGTGATGTATTTCCAGGGTTTCCGGCTGGAATAAATGCGCAAAGCGTACTCTATTGAGAAGAAAATGGTAATAATCCACTCGGATAGCACCAGGAATCCATGATATTTTTTGTCGAGGTGCTCCACGCTCTCAAGCATTACCAGCAGGACGCTCAGCAGGATTACGCCAAGTAGGATAATGTCGAAAAGCTTGCCGGCAGGCGTGTTAACACCGTGAATGATGATGTTAATGCGCTGTTTTAGAAGGTCGCTTTGCGATTTATACTGCTTCATGTCGAAAAGTACTATTTTAATATTACAAATGAAGAAGTTTAGCCGATTTACTTTTATGGAAATAGCTTTGAATCAAGGGTATCAAATTATCCTGTAATCGGGTAGGGGCGATGATATTCCGTAGCACCGACACGTTGGTCACCTGATAATTGAGATCAAAGAATGTATAGCCCACATAGCGTCCGTTCTCGATCAGGATCGCACTTCGCTCGGCATAATTCCTACCTCGATCCAGCAAGACTATGTCGCGGCCGTAAAAGGACAATTCGTGCTGCATTTGCAAAACGCGGAGATTATATTCTTCAGAGCTGATTTCTCCTATACAGGCGCCGTCACAAAGATTTTTTGTGTAAAGGTGGCAATGCTCATCCGAATCGTACAAGCCGGTTAATTTTTGGCAGAGATCGAATTTTTTACCTATTTCGGCCAATTTGAGTTGCGCTTCACCGAATGTTGCAAAGGATACGATGCGATTGTCGTTGCGGTTTCCTTTTCGAACCTTTAAATTCAGATAGCCATTTGCGTCTGGCTCCGAGTAAACGCCCCATCCGCTTATTATACGGGCCGGAGCTTTGTTCATCATCGGGCGGTTGATATTGATTTCTTCGATTTCTTTTAACTGAGCGATCAATTCGCTGCCGGTTTCTTCATAGGTGACGGCAAAAACTAATGACTGGATCTTTTTGCATTTTGGCGCCGATCCGGTGAAATGTTGATTTACGCGTTTTTTTATATTCCGGCTTCGCCCAATAAAAATTATCTCACCGCCTTCGTTATGTATATAATAGATGCCGGTCCGCGATGGTAATTTATCGACTATATCCAATAGTTTGGGAGTCAGTCCTTTTTCGACTTCAGTTTTGATGAATTGCTTCAGGATAGTTTTCTCTATATCCTTGTCAAACAGCATTTTAAATAACTTTACCGTAGCCAATGCATCACCACCTGCGCGATGCCTGTCGGCCATTGGGATTCCCAACGCACGAACCAGTTTTCCCAGGCTGTAGGAGGGTTGCTCAGGAATAAGTTTTTGCGCCAGTTCGACGGTACAAAGTGTTGGCGTTTGGAAATCATATCCCAGTCGGCGGAATTCAGTACGCAATATCCTATAATCGAATGATGCATTGTGAGCTACTAAAATACAATCGGAGGTGATTTCGATTATGCGTTTTGCCACTTCGTGGAATTTGGGCGCGGTCCGCAGCATGGCGTTATTGATGCCCGTCAATTTAACCACGAACGGCTGAATCGGGATTTCGGGATTGACCAGGCTGATAAATTGGTCGACTACTTCATGTCCGTCATAACGATAGATCGCTATTTCGGTAATGCCTTCCTCATTGAATTGTCCGCCGGTAGTTTCTATGTCGAGAATGGCGTACATCAGTTAAGCGGAAAAGATTGGATGAATGCTGATTTAAAATGCATATTAATAATTTTATGCCGAATTGCGTTCGCCAAAGATACTGCTTCCAATGCGTACCATTGTGCTGCCACATCGTATTGCGATTTTATAATCACCAGACATTCCCATGGAGAGTGTATGCATGGCAAAATTTTCAGTCTGGGGCCGTTGCGACAATTCATCGAAAAGAGCCTTTAGCGAAAGGAATTCTTTTTGAATTTGTTGTTCACTGTTGGTGAAGGTCGCCATGCCCATCAGTCCGCATACGCGAATGTTATGAAGCATCTTAAATTCATCCGAATCCAACATGGCAATTAATTCGCTTCGATCAAACCCGAATTTGGTTTCTTCTTCAGCAATGTGTACCTGAAGCAGGCAATCAATCACCCGATCGTGTTTTTCAGCTTGTTTGTTGATTTCCTGCAAGAGTTTCACACTATCGACACCGTGAATCAGGTGTACGAACGGCGCCATCATTTTTACCTTGTTGGTTTGGACATGGCCTACCATATGCCATTGTATGTCTTTTGGCAATTGTTCCCATTTCTGGACCATCTCCTGAATCTTGTTCTCGCCGAAATCACGTTGGCCCGAGTTATAAGCTTCGAGCAAATCAGATACAGGCTTGGTTTTGGAAATCGCCACCAAGGTTACCGTTTTTGGTAGGTAATTTTTGATTGAAAGCAAATTTTCGTGTATTGACATAGCTAATCTTGAAGTTCGTAAATTATCAGGCCACTTCTGAATTTTGGGTCGATATAAGTGCTTTTTGGCGGCATGATCAAATTGTTGTCGGCCAGGGTTTTGATTTCCGAGATATTGGCAGGAAACAACATAAATCCTACTTCGAATTCGCCTTCGTCCACGACTTCCTTTATTGTAATTATCGATTGTTTTCCAGGTATATATTCAATGCGCTCATCGCTGCGCAAATCGTGAATTCCCAAGATGGGCTCAAGAACCTTTGAATAGAGGATCTGTGCATCCAGACCTTCCTGAACTGAACTGAAGTTGTTGCTGTCTTTTAAAATCAATGCATAGAAAGCACCAGACAGATACATTCCGAATTCATATTTTTTGGTGGGTTTCCACAGTTCCTGATCTTTGTTTTTGATCCAGAAATGTTCCGAGAGCAAGTCGAGGAATTCTTGTTGCGAGTGACCATTCAGGTCCCTGATAATCCTATTGTATTCATAGATTTTGATATTGCTTTCCGCGGTCAGGAAACTCATGAAATAATTCAGGTTGGAATTGCCCGTTGCCTTATCCTGTTCGTATAGTCGTTCGGCGGATGCCGACCTATGATGGCCATCGGCAATGTACAATTCGCCCAAACTGTTGAATTTCTCCTGAAGCCACGCAATTTCCGACTCTAAGCTTACTTTCCACAATGTATGCCTTTCCCGCTTGGTAGTCGAAAAATCGTATAGCGGAGCGGCTTCCATGGTTTTTTGAATCCAATTTGTCACCTGGT
The DNA here is from genome assembly GCA_015478765.1 of Flavobacterium sp. Taxonomy (GTDB): domain Bacteria; phylum Bacteroidota; class Bacteroidia; order Flavobacteriales; family Flavobacteriaceae; genus Flavobacterium. The sequence goes on along the minus strand of JADMKR010000070.1, from coordinate 2,335 downwards.
CGTCATCGGGATAAGCAATAAGCACCGGTTCGGTATTGAAACCTGTTTGGTGCAGGTAATCCTTGAAGAGTTCGACCCGATATTGCATCGTGTCTTCGTGCTTTTTTATTACGTTATTGCGATAATCCTCAAGCGACGTCGCAGCGATTATGCCGGTGAACGTATTGGTGCGCGACTCGATATGATAGACGTAAAAGGCTGGTTGCTCTTCCTTTATCAAAACATCATCTGCTTTAAAATCGTGATATTTTTGGGCAACCAATTTAAAGCGCTTCTCCAATCCGGCTTTTTGCTGATTGACATAGGCGGGATTCAAGACATGAAGAAAAGAAAAAGGGTTGAAGTCGAGTTGCGAGGCAAGTTCTGCTGGCGAATATTCGTCGTACGATCTTGATGTAACCAGGCTGACTTTATCACCGGAAGGCCTGACAGCCCTAAAAGGAACGATTTGCGCCATTATAATGAACAGATTTTTATGCGAATTGTCTTGCTACGATTTCTGCTTTTTTACCAGCCGAATAATCGTAAAAACCTTCACCCGATTTAATACCTAATTTCCCGGCGCGCACCATATTGACCAATAACGGGCACGGTGCATATTTCGGATTTTTGAAACCGTCGTGCATCACGTTCAATATGGCAAGGCATACGTCCAGTCCGATGAAGTCGGCTAACTGAAGCGGGCCCATCGGATGCGCCATTCCCAATTTCATCACAGTGTCTATTTCGTACACGCCTGCCACGCCGTTGTACAGAGTTTCGATCGATTCGTTGATCATCGGCATCAGTATCCGATTAGCCACAAAACCCGGGTAATCGTTGACTTCAACAGGTACTTTTGACAGTTTTTCCGACAATGTCATAATGGTCTGGGTAACCTCATTCGACGTGTTGTAACCGCGGATAATTTCGACCAGTTTCATGATTGGCACCGGATTCATGAAATGCATTCCAATGACACGCTCCGGATGATCGACAACCGCGCCAATTTGGGTTATTGAAATCGATGATGTATTGGTAGCCAATATCGTATCGGAATTACAAAATTCGTTCAACTGACGAAATATAGAAAGCTTAAGATCAACGTTTTCTGTCGCGGCTTCAATTACAAGATCCACTCCTGAAACGCCGTCTTTCAAATCGGTGTAAGTGATGATGTTGCCGATTGTTTTTTTTCTTTCTTCATCTGAAACAGTCCCTTTTGAAACCATTCTTTCCAGGTTCTGCGCAATAGTCGCCATTCCTCTTTCGATCGATTTCTCGGAAACATCAATTAATTTCACGGTAAAACCGCTTTGTGCAAAAGTGTGTGCAATTCCGTTGCCCATTGTTCCGGCTCCTATAACGGCAATATTCTTCATATGGATTTGTTTGTTGTTTGTTTGATGTTTTATTTAAAGCAACTGATGATTTGATGAGCAATTCGCAGCGCTTCCGTTCCGTGTTCGAGCGTTACGACCGGATGCTTGCCGTTGTTAATTGCATCGGCAAAAGTTTCCAGTTCTTCCAATATGGCATTATTCTGAGCTACCTCAGGGTTGGCAAAGTATATCTGCTTTTTGGTGCCTTCGGCATTTTGGAGGATCATATCGAAATCACCCGGATTTTCAGGCGCATCCTTCATGCGTACGACTTCACATTTTTTCTCCAGAAAATCGACCGATATGTAGGCGTCTTTCTGAAAGAATCGGCTTTTTCGCATGTTTTTGAGTGAGATTCGGCTGGCAGTCAAATTGGCTACACATCCGTTTTCAAATTCTATCCGCGCGTTTGCTATATCAGGCGTATCTGAAATTACCGAAACACCGCTTGCATGAATATTTTTCACCGGCGAATGAACCACGCTCAATATAGCATCTATATCGTGTATCATCAGGTCTAAAACCACGGGAACATCGGTGCCCCGAGGGTTGAATTCGGCCAATCGGTGTGTTTCGATAAACATCGGATTATCGATCATTCCCTGGACTGCCTTGAATGCGGGGTTAAATCGCTCGACATGACCAACCTGGCCTTTGACATTAAATTCGTTGGCAAGCGCGATAATTTCTTCGGCTTCTTCCACGGTGTTTGAGATCGGTTTTTCTATAAAAACATGTTTGCCGGATTTTATCGAAACTTTCGCACATTTATAATGCGAAAGAGTAGGCGTTACGATATCTACTACGTCAACGGCATGGATCAAAGTTGCAATAGTATTGAAATTTTTATATCCAAATTCCCTGGCTACCTTTTCAGCGTGTTCCTGATTGGGGTCGTAAAAGCCCACAAGTTCATATTTTTCTGACTGCTGCAGTAATCGCAAATGTATCTTTCCTAAATGTCCGGCTCCTAA
>JADMKR010000069.1 GCA_015478765.1 Flavobacterium sp. | reverse complement strand
ATTTTGGGTTCAGTACCGCTTGGCCTGGCGGCTATTTTAGTACCGTCTTCGGTATAGTAGATAAGGACATCCGATTTCGGGATAGTCATCATTTCTTTCTCGCCGGTCAATAGGTTGATGGCAGTAGCCGATTGATAATCTTCCACCATGATTACCCGTTGGCCGTTGATTTCCGACACTGGTTTTAAACGCATGTCGATCATCATCTGCTTAATCTCGGCGGCGCCTTCAATGCCACGACGGGTTAACGAAACCAAATACTCTTTATAGAAACCGTGTTTGACGAATAATTCCAGTAAAATATCGTAAACCGACAAGCCTTTTTCTTTGGCAAGAGCCGCAATTTCACACATCAATAAGGTTGCACCAATGGCATCTTTGTCGCGAACCGCATCACCCGCCATGAACCCGAAGCTCTCTTCGCCACCTCCGATGAAATCGAGTTCAGGGAAGTCTTTGATCATTTTAGCGATCCATTTAAAACCGGTGAGGCCCACTTTACACTCGACATCATAAGCTGTTGCAAGCTCCATCATCATTGGTGTGGACACAATGGTCGAACCAACGAATTGTTTTCCGTTTAGTTTTCCGGCGTTTTTCCACTTTTCAAGCAGGAAATGCGTCATCAAAACCATCGATTGGTTGCCGTTCAATAAAATCATTTTTCCTTCGGCGTCGCGAACCGCCACACCCAGCCGATCTGAATCGGGGTCGGTGCCAATCACAATATCCGCGTTCACTTTTTCGGCCAATGCAAGAGCCATCGTCAGTGCTTCCGGTTCTTCGGGGTTTGGCGACACCACGGTTGGAAAATTACCGTCGGGCACCGATTGTTCCTGAACGATGTTTACATTGGTATAGCCTGCCTTTGCCAGTGTTTGCGGCATCAGTTTAATCGAAGTCCCATGAAGGGAAGTGAAAACTATGGACAGATTCTCACGTGCCGAAGCAGGCATTTCGACACAAATATTATCGATTGTCGAATTGATGAATGCATTGTCGACTTCAGTGCCGATATAGGTGATTAGCGAGTCGTCGCCTTGAAACTTAATCTGATTGTAGCTCAGCGAATTGATGCTTGCGATGATCTCAGCATCCTGAGGCGGAACGAGTTGGCCACCATCTTCCCAATATACTTTATAGCCGTTGTATTCGGGCGGGTTGTGAGACGCGGTTAAAACAATGCCGCACTGACAGCCTAGATGACGTACTGCAAATGAAAGTTCGGGCGTGGGCCGCATATCTTCAAATAAAAATACTTTGATGCCATTTGCGGTAAAAACATCGGTAACAGTTTTGGCCAAAGTGTCGCTGTTGTGACGGCAATCGTATGCTATTGCAACCGATTTCGGTTTGTCGCCAAAAAACTGGTGCATATAATCGGACAGGCCTTGTGTACTTTTGCCCAGTGTGTACTTATTGATGCGATTCGTACCCGGACCCATGATGCCGCGCATGCCGCCGGTTCCAAACTCCAAATTTTTGTAGAAGCTTTCTTCCAGAAGCTTGGGTGCGGAAGTCATCATCTCTAAAACTGACTTTTGGGTTTCATCGTCGAATGTTGGTGTCAGCCATTCATTAGCCGCGTCAAGTATATTTTGTTCTATATGCATAGTATTTATTTTTGAGAATCAGCAAAAATCGTTTCTCTTAGAAATTCAGTATCTGTGAAATTTTATAGCGGTCGTGCTGGTTTCGGGCGCGGAGAATGATTTCACCCAGAAAACCGGCCAGGAATAATTGTGTACCGATGATCATGGTGGTAAGCGATATGTAAAACCACGGGTTATTGGCAATCAAAACTGTGGGCAGTCCTTCGTATAAACGGTATAATTTATTGAATCCGATAAATCCGGCAGAGAAAAATCCGATCAAAAACATAATCGAGCCCAGTGCTCCAAACAAGTGCATAGGCCGTTTTCCGAACCGGGACAGGAACCAAATGGTAATCAGGTCGAGAAACCCGTTGATGAAACGCTCCATCCCAAATTTCGTCTCGCCATATTTCCTCGCCTGATGGCGGACAACTTTTTCACCTATTTTCCCGAATCCCGCGTTTTTTGCGAGCACCGGTATATATCGGTGCATCTCACCCGAAACTTCGATGTTTTTCACCACCGTATTTTTGTAAGCTTTCAATCCGCAGTTGAAATCGTTCAGTTTTACACCCGAAGTTTTCCGGGCCGCCCAGTTAAAAAGTTTGGACGGCAGATTCTTTGAAAATAATGAATCATACCGTTTTTTCTTCCAACCCGATACCAGGTCGTACCGCTGTTCGGTTACCATTTTATAAAGTTCGGGGATTTCCTCCGGATTATCCTGCAAGTCGGCATCCATCGTTACAATTACATCGCCCGATGCTTTGGCAAATCCGGCGTGTAACGCTTGTGACTTGCCGTAATTCTTCAAAAAGTGGATTCCTTTGACATTGTTATTTGCCGCTGCGAGTTTTTCAATGATTTCCCATGAATCATCGGTGCTGCCATCATCGATAAAAATAATTTCGTACGAATACTTGTTGGCCAGCATCACCGATTCTATCCAGTCATGGAGTTCCTGCAAAGATTCTTCTTCGTTGAGCAACGGAATAACAATAGATAGATCCATTATTCTTTATAAGCAGGTTTACTTTTGAAAATTAAAGCGAGGATCAGTGCGAGAATTGCGCTCAGTACTAAACTTATGGCCATGCCCTTCAATAAGCTGAGTGGTGAATAATTATCTGTTCCCTTAAGTGCCGCTCTGGTTTCATCGATCGCTTCTGCGGGCGCGCCCCATTTTTCCATGACTTCGAGAGTATATCGTGCCGAAATATCGTTCAGGGTGGTTTTCGCTTCAGTGTCAACAACATTGAAAAGCAACATAGTAAACAGGATTGATAGTGCTGTGCCTATTACGGCGGCGAGGAAATATGTGGTGAACGCTTCTTTGAAGGTAATGATACCGTTCATGTCTTTTTTTGTTTTCGACAAAAGCACTATACCAATGGCAAGTGAAATAATGATGCTGGTAATACCCACCCACATGCTGGTGAATAGTTCAAGATCTACTACATATATTACTGTAGTTAGTAAAATTGAGAAAACACCTAGCATAATACCGTAGGTGGTTCCATTCTTTTTGACAATAGGATTCATGATTTGATTGGTTTGATTAGTCAACAAATATAACAATTCCGCTATTAACAGGTTTAAAAATCAACCGGATGCGACGAAACAAAAAAAGCAATATAAAAATTTGATTATAAGAAAAATGTTGTAAATTTGCGGACTTGAAAAATACAAAAAGTTTAAACAAAAAGGTTGTTATGAATTAATACCTTTTCCGTCAAGTGAAAAGCAGCATAAGGAGTAACAGCAAAACGACAAATAAAATTTACAATGAAAAAAGGAATCCACCCGGAGAATTACAGACTGGTCGCTTTTAAAGACATGTCAAATGAAGAAGTGTTCATCACGAAATCCACAGCCGACACAAAAGAAACAATTACACATGAAGGTGTTGAATATCCGGTAGTGAAAATGGAGATTTCCAGAACTTCACACCCTTTTTACACAGGTAAATCGAAACTTATCGATACTGCAGGTCGTATTGACAAATTCAAGACTAAATACGCCAAGCACGCAAAATAATCTTAGTTCATGTTCAAATTATAGAAAAGCTTTCCCGAAACGGAAGGCTTTTTTGTTTTACTATCAATATGTAAAACTTTGTAACTTTAGACTTTTAAACTTTTGAAACTCTCTTATGAATTATATATTGTTTGACGGCGTCGTTCGCAATGCGCTTTTGCCCTTCACATTCACCCGCCCGGTAGCCGATATACGCGTTGGCATACTCACTATACGCGAAAAATGGGAAAAATACCTGGGTTCAACCACCACAACTCTTACCGAAGAATACCTGTCCGATAAATTCCCGATGGTGGAAATGGAGGAAAACGTAATGATCAATGCGGCTTACCTTCCAAATGAAGTGCTGGCAGAAATGGTGAAAAGCCTCGAGCCAAACCAGATGATTATGCGGGACGACGATATCATCGCGTTTTACACCCGGGACACGCAGGAAGAAGTCGATTTTGATTCGTATGAAAATATTGAATTTACAGATGAATGTCTCACCATTGAACATACATGGGATATATTCGCCAAAAATGACGCGGCGATTCGCGAGGATTTTGAATTATTGACAGAAGACCGCGTATCACAACCAATACCAAAATCGGTTAATTGCATTGCACCCGAGAATATCTTCATTGAAGAAGGTGCGAAACTCGAATATGTCACCCTGAACGCCTCAACCGGTCCTATATATATAGGTAAGGATTCTGAAATAATGGAAGGTTCGGTCATACGCGGGCCGTTTGCGCTGTGCGAACATGCGCAGGTAAAACTCGCGACTAAAGTATATGGTGCGACAACTGTTGGTCCGCATTCGCGGATCGGAGGCGAAGTCAACAATTCGGTTTTGTTCGGATATTCCAATAAAGGACACGACGGATTTCTTGGCAATTCTGTTTTAGGGGAATGGTGCAACATCGGTGCCGACAGCAATAACTCAAACCTGAAGAACAATTATGAAGAGGTGAAACTGTGGAGTTACGAGAAAGAAGGTTTTGCTAAAACCGGGCTTCAATTCTGCGGACTGATGATGGGCGATCACAGTAAATGCGGAATCAACACTATGTTTAATACGGGAACCGTCGTAGGCGTTAGCGCGAATATTTTCGGAAGCGGATTTCCACGGAATTTCGTACCGAGTTTCTCTTGGGGCGGCGCCGCCGGCTTTTCAACGTACATTACAAAAAAGGCCTTTGAAACCGCCCGACTTGTAATGTCACGCCGCGATGTGGAATTTGACCAAAAGGAATCCGCTATTTTGGAACATGTTTTCGAACAAACAAAAAAGTGGAGAAAAGACGAATAATTCTCTTTAATAACCAATAACATTTGATATGAATCCAACTTTACGCAATGTAGGCGCGGTGATTGTCGGGCTGATTTTCGGCGGACTCGTAAACGGGCTTATAATTTTTATCAGTCCGAATCTTATTGCACCGCCGCCTGGAGCCGACTTTACAACGCCGGAAGGACTCGAGGCTTCAGCAGGTTTAATGGAGCCGATCCACTTTTTAATGCCATTTCTGGCACATGCGATCGGAACATTTGTAGGTGCAGTTGTCGCCGCAAAACTGGCTGTAACGCATAAAATGCGATGTGCGTTGATTATTGGTGTGGCATTTTTGATCGGTGGCATCATGGCCGTGATGACGATTCCATCGCCCGTTTGGTTTATCTTGGCCGATTTGCTGCTGGCATACATACCAATGGCGTACCTCGGCGGAAAACTGGCGTTGCCAAAAAATAAGTTTAACGCTCAAGTTTCCTGACTTTTTTCAGGCTTAGTAAGTTTAAAGGATTGATGCCAACGCCCTGAACATTCTTGCGGGTGAAACGCGCCACTTTATCATAGAACAACGGAATCACCGGCGCTTCATCCATTGCCAGCTGATCCATTTGTCGGTATAACCGATAGCGTTCCTGATTGTCGGTTTCCAAAAATGCCTGCTCGTACAGTTTATCGAACTCGGCGTTTGTGAAATGCGTGTAATTCGGGCCGTTCGGCGTGAAGTTTTTGCTGTAGAAAAGCGACAGATAATTTTCAGCATCGGGATAATCGGCGATCCAGCTGGCGCGGAAGAAGGAGACTTTGCCGGTGGAAATTGCCTGTCGTAAGGTGGAAGGCGGACTCATGTCTATTTGTACATCCAGGC
>JADMKR010000068.1 GCA_015478765.1 Flavobacterium sp. | reverse complement strand
GTTATCCCGGATATTTCCTGATCGTACAGGATTTTATTGCCGAAGCACGAAAAATGGGTGTATCGGTTGGTCCGGGCCGGGGTTCGGCTGCGGGATCTGTCGTTGCTTATTGCCTCGGAATCACAAACATCGATCCGCTGCTTTACAACCTGCTTTTTGAGCGTTTCCTAAATCCCGACCGTGTTTCCTTACCCGATATCGACATCGACTTCGATGATGAAGGCCGCAGTAAGGTCATGGATTACGTGATTCAGAAGTACGGATCGAAACAGGTTGCCCAAATCATTACTTATGGTACTATGGCGGCCAAGTCAGCTATACGGGATACGGCGCGTGTTTTGGACCTGCCTCTATTCGAAGCCGATAAAATCGCAAAGCTGATTCCGTTCAACCTGAATCTGGCGAAGATTTTTTCGATGGACGAATCAAAATTAAAATCATCACTGCGTCCGGAGGATTTCGAAAAAGTCCAGGAACTGATTGCGCTTTCGAAAGAGGATGATCTGGGAGGTGAAACGCTGCAACAGGCACAGATTCTGGAAGGGAACTTACGCAATACCGGCATCCACGCATGTGGCGTTATTATCACTCCCGACGATATCACCAAATTTGTACCGGTGGCCACGGCAAAGGATTCCGATTTGTATGTCACCCAATTCGACAACTCGGTAGTTGAGAGCGCCGGATTGCTGAAAATGGATTTCCTCGGACTAAAAACATTGACCTTAATAAAGGACACGGTTAAACTCGTTAAATATCGGACGGGAGAAGATATTGATCCCGATGCATTCCCGATCGACGATGTGAAAACCTATGAATTGTTCCAGCGTGGCGAAACGGTTGGCATATTCCAGTATGAATCGCCCGGCATGCAGAAATACATGAAGGAACTCAAGCCTACGGTTTTCGGCGATTTGATCGCGATGAATGCACTGTATCGACCGGGACCAATTGCGTACATTCCGAGTTTTATCAAGCGTAAAAACGGCGAAGAGGAAATCACATACGATCTTGACGCGTGCGAAGAACTTCTGAAAGAAACCTACGGAATTACAGTTTATCAGGAACAGGTAATGCTTTTGTCGCAAAAGCTGGCCGATTTCTCAAAAGGTGATGCCGACGTGCTGCGAAAGGCGATGGGTAAAAAGCAGAAAGATGTACTCGATAAAATGAAACCGAAATTTATCGATCAGGCGGTTGCCAAAGGACATCCGGCCGAAAAACTCGAGAAAATCTGGAAAGATTGGGAGGCATTCGCCGAGTACGCGTTCAACAAATCACACTCAACCTGCTATGCCTGGATTGCCTACCAGACCGCGTATCTTAAAGCAAATTATCCGGCGGAGTATATGGCAGCCGTGCTGTCAAACAACATGAGCGACATCAAACAGGTTTCGTTTTTTATGGAAGAATGTAAGCGCATGGGTCTGCAGGTTTTGGGCCCCGATGTAAATGAGTCATTCTATAAATTCACCGTTAATGATAATTACGCTGTACGCTTCGGAATTGGCGCGGTCAAAGGCGTTGGCATGGGTGCGGTGCAAACCATTGTCGATAATCGGAAAGACGGAAAATACAAATCGATTTTTGATATGGCTAAGCGCGTAGATCTTCGGGCGGCCAACAAAAAAGCATTTGAAAACCTCGCATTGGCCGGTGGTTTCGACTCCTTTTCAGGGACATTGCGGTCACAATATTTCCATGATGAAGGCGACGGCATCACATTCCTTGAAAAAGCAATTCGGTATGGCTCCAAGCATCAGGAAAACGAAAATTCGGCGCAGGTAAGTTTGTTCGGCGAGGCGAGTGATGTGCAGATTCCGGAACCGGAAGTTCCCCCATGCGAAGATTGGAGTACGATGGAAAAGCTAGCGCGTGAAAAGGAGGTTGTTGGAATTTATATTTCGGGACATCCGCTGGACGACTACAAATTTGAGATGCAGTATTTCTGTAATTCCCGATTGGAAGCTTTGAAAAATCTCGAGCAACATGTCAACAAAAACCTGACTGTGGGCGGAATCATCACCAATGTGCAACATCGGACAGCGAAAAACGGCAAAGGATGGGCGTCGTTTACACTGGAAGGTTATGATGAAAGTTACGATTTCAGGATATTCGGTGAGGAATATTTGAAATTTCGCCATTTTCTGATTCAGAATAATTTCACATTCATGAAGATATTGGTGCGGGAAGGATGGGCAGATAAGGAAACAGGTAAAAAAGGTGAACCGCGACTTCAGTTTATGCTGATCCAATATTTGCAGGATGTGTTGACATCATTCGCCAAAAAGCTGATAATACATTTAAATATAAGTGATTTACAAACTGATTTAATCCACCGATTGAACGATGTTTTCCATTCAAATAAAGGAGACAACTCGGTTTGCTTCGAAGTTATGGAGGTCGAACGCATCAAAAAAATAATTGCCGTGGAGGAACCGGCCTTAACAGGCGAAAACGGCGCCTCGATTGGCGATGACGAAAGTGAGCTGCTCACCGAGGCCGCGACTGAGATCGAAGAAACCCGAATTATTACCCGCCTCTCGATGCCCAGCAGGAAATTAAAGATTAAAATCTCGAATGAATTGCTCCAACAACTTGAAAAGATGCAGATAAATTTTAAACTCAACTGATAGTCGGTGACGATATTTAAATAGGCAAAAGCAATTTTATACGGGCGGATTTAGGACAAAATTGCTTAAATTTGGCAGTACTAATAAAAATAAACAAGGATTATGGCATTAACAATAACAGATGCTACTTTTGAAGAAGTAGTATTAAAATCAGATAAGCCGGTGATGGTGGATTTTTGGGCAGCATGGTGCGGTCCGTGTCGAATGGTAGGTCCGATCATCGATGAAATCAGCTCTGAATTTGACGGAAAAGCAATCGTAGGAAAAGTGGATGTAGACGCAAACCAGGAATTTGCTGCCAAATATGGCGTTCGAAATATCCCAACGGTGCTTGTTTTCAAAAACGGTGAAGTCGTGGGCCGTCAAGTGGGCGTTGCGCCTAAGCAATCGTACGCTGACAGTTTGAATTCTGCGATGTAATCAAAAATAAAATCTTTTGGAAAGGATTGGCGAAAGTCAGTCCTTTTTTATTTTGTGGGTAGTATTTAAGTGCTGTGAAGTGTTCATCGGCAACCGTCACAAATCCGTATATTTGAAGTATGAGAATCGAATCGCAATTAGAGAAAATTTCGAGCTTTGCACATCTTGAGCTATTGGCGAATCAGGTTGTTGAAGGTTTTATTTCGGGAATGCACAAAAGTCCTTTTCATGGCTTTTCGGCCGAGTTCGCCGAGCATAAAGTCTATAATTCAGGTGAAAGCACCAAACATATCGACTGGAAGTTGTTTGCAAAAACCGACCGGCTTTACACCAAGCGTTATGAAGAAGAGACCAATCTGCGTTGTCATTTAATCATCGATAATTCGTCGTCAATGCATTATCCGAAATTAAATGATGACCAGCCGTTTTATCATAACAAGATCGGCTTTTCAGTTTTGGCAGCGGCCGTGTTGATGAGCCTGCTCAAAAAGCAGCGCGATGCTGTTGGTCTTAGCATCTACTCCGATAAGTATGAGTACTACGCACCTGAAAAAGGCAGCGACCGTCACCAGAGGATGTTGATCAGCCAACTCGAAAATTTATTGAAAAGGCCATCAGAACCCAAGCAAACCGACACAGTCACTTTTCTCCATCAAATTGCCGAAAAGATCCACCGCCGATCGATGATTGTGCTTTTTACCGATATGTTCCAGGCAGGAGACGATGCGCCTCTGTTTAATGCGCTTCAGCATCTAAAACACAACAAACATAAAGTGGTTTTATTTCATGTAGTAGATCACCAAACAGAGTTGAATTTCGATTTTGACAATGCACCCAGAAAATTCATCGATGTGGAAACGGGGGAAGAGATCAATATTTTTTCCGATTCCATCAAGGAAGCATACACGGAGCGGGTAAATGATTATTTCAAAAAGGTCGCCATGACCTGCGCCCAGAATCGCATAAAATATGTGCCCGTTGCCGTGGGCGATAATTTTGAAAAAATTATGACCACATACTTAATTGAAAAACAAACGTTTGGATGAAGACTGAAATAAAATAGTATTTTTTTGCGCTAAAGGTTTGTAAAATACAGAATGTGTAGTATATTTGCAACCGCAATAAGCGATGGTTTGGTAGTTCAGTTGGTTAGAATACATGCCTGTCACGCATGGGGTCGCGGGTTCGAGTCCCGTCCAGACCGCTAAATTGGAAAGAAGGTTTTCAGAAATGGAAACCTTTTTTGTCCAAAAAGCATTAAAAATAGTTGTGTTGTTTTGCCCGAAAGGGCAGGTTTAGTAGTTAGACCAATGAAAAGCTTTCCACTTTGTGGATGGCTTTTTTGATTTATACAGGTTTGATGATTTTCGGACCATTAAGGTTGACATTCAATTTAAATGGCTTCCTTTAGAATAATAACTGCCTGTGCTGCCAGGTAATCCATATAAATAACCCGAAGAACGCCATGCAGACAACAAATTTCATAAAGGTCGATGCCAAAAAACCAATAAACGATCCAGTTGCTGCTTTCCACGCCCGCTTATGGTCTTTCGAGTTGTAGATCAATTCACCAACAAAAGCCCCAACAAACGGGCCGATCAAAAAACCAAACGGAATGGGTGCCAATATTCCTATGACCAACCCAATATTCGTTCCCCAAATCCCGTATTTGCTACCACCATACCGCTTGGTGCCTTTCGCCGGTATCACGTAGTCGAGTACAGTTACCAACAGTACAATCGCACCCGTAACGCCGAGCATCCAGTAATTCATCGGAACCGCTTCTGTAAAATATAAAAGCAATAACCCGCACCAACTCAGTCCGGGGCCGGGCAATACTGGTAAAAAACTACCAACCAATCCTGCAATCAGGCACAAAAAACCGAGGATAACCAACAAAAGATCCATAATTTTAATTTTACTATTTTTGGGCAATTAAAGTCGTAATTTTAACCGCAATTCTAATGACCTTCCGGCAATGCCAAAAAGTTTTCTGATATTCACCGTCTTTTTAATGCTTTCCGGCTGTCAGTATTTTGATAATCAGGTTCCCGAAAAAGACGCGCTGCTCGAGAAGGAACTTCAAAGCATCACCTGGGAAGTGGACGAATTCCCTTCGGTCCCGCAGTGCGATTCTATTGCCGATCAAACTCTTCACAAACAGTGTTTTATCGACTTTCTGACCCAGAACATTCAGCAGCGGATAAGTGTCGATACACTCGCTCTTCGCTTTCCCGAACTGGACACCATCAATGTAAAAATAACAGTTTTCGCCGATTCGAGCATTACCTTCGAACCTGAAATCGGCACCGATACCTACGAACCTGAGGTCATCGACAGCATCATCCGAACCCGACTTCGGGATTTTCCATCGGTCAGCCCCGCACTCAAACGCGGCTTGCCCGTAAAAACACAGTTCATCCTGCCGGTTATCTTACATATCGAATAGTTTTCTTTGAAGCCAATCCGGCTCTGCGCTATATCTTTTTTAAAGTTTTGCTGCGCCAACATTAAAAAAGGATGCCGCTGCGATCCGGGCTAGGGCCACCGGCAATGACCGAACCTTTTACATTTTGAATGTCCGGCCTTTCCATTCGTATCTCCCGAAAAGTGAATACAACGCAACAGCTACCACAAAAAACGGATACAGCAGCGATGCGAAAAAAGGAGATC
>JADMKR010000067.1 GCA_015478765.1 Flavobacterium sp. | reverse complement strand
ATACTTCAAAATTGCACTGAACCAAATCTGGCACAGGGAAGGCAAAAACCGTTTGTGAATGCGAGGTAAGTGCGCTTACAGAGATGAAGAATAATAAAAGTAATTTTTTTATCATAGCTATTGTTTTAATGTATAAGTCCTTAAATGTAAAGAGTTTCTATTAATATCTACACTGCAATCCAATGTCTTGGGTAAATTATTACTTGCGGCGCTCCTCAAAAAACCGCAACATTAAACTGGATGCTTCATTTGCCAAAACACCTTCGATCACGACAGTCCGTGGATGAAGTTTCGTGCCCATCGACAAAAAGCCGCGCTGCTCATCACGCGCACCGAAAACAATCTTCGAAATTTGGCTCCAGTACAGTGCACCTGCGCACATTTGACACGGCTCCAACGTCACATATAAAGTACAATCTTTCAGGTATTTTCCGCCTAAAAAATTAGCCGCCGCCGTAATCGACTGCATTTCGGCGTGTGCGGTGACGTCATTCAGCATTTCGGTTAAATTATGCGAACGTGCGATAATCCGATTGTCGATAACTACAACAGCACCCACCGGGATTTCGCCTTTTTCAAAAGCAGATTCGGCTTCTTGTAGTGCCTTCTTCATGAAATACTCGTCGGTAAAAATATTGTCCATTGCTGAGTGATGTTGGCCGAAGCAGTAAAAGTAGAAACAATATCGTAAATTTGGCTTTCAACCAATAAACAAATGTCTTACGAACTCCTTTCCGGAATCGATTCGCCATCCGATCTGAGGCGCCTCACCCAACAGCAACTCCCGGGACTTGCAAAGGAACTTCGCGAATTTATAATCGATATCATTTCAGTAAAAGAAGGACATTTGGGGGCGAGTCTCGGAGTGGTAGAACTCACAATCGCATTACATTATGTCTTCAACACACCCGATGACCTTTTGGTTTGGGACGTTGGCCACCAAGCATATGGACACAAGATACTTACAGGCAGACGCGACCGTTTCGATACCAATCGTCAATGGAACGGCATTGCGGGATTCCCCACCCGATCCGAAAGCGAGTACGACAGCTTTGGCGTTGGTCATTCATCGACCGCTATTTCTGCGGCATTAGGGATGGCTATTGCGTCCAATTTAAAAGGCAATCGCCAAAGACATCATATAGCGGTTGTTGGCGACGCATCGATTGCGGCGGGAATGGCGTTCGAAGGACTCAACCATGCTGGGGTGACCGATGCAAACCTGCTCGTGATTCTAAACGACAATGCCATCGGTATCGATCCAAGCGTTGGTGCATTGAAACAATACCTGACTGCGGTTAAATCGGGAAAAAACCCGCGGCAAAATAACATGATCAAATCGTTGAATTTTGATTATTCCGGTCCGATTGACGGCCATGATATTTTCGCAATAATAAAAGAACTCAAACGTCTTCAAAAAATCAGCGGACCCAAGTTCCTGCACATCATCACAACCAAGGGAAAAGGATTGGCGCAAGCCGAACAGGATCAGGTTAAGTATCATGCTCCGGGAAAGTTCGACAAATCGACAGGCGATATTTTACCAAAACAAGAATCCCATCTGCCACCAAAATTCCAGGATGTTTTCGGGCTCACACTGGTTGAATTGGCAGCAAAGAACGAAAAGATAATCGGGATCACACCCGCCATGCCGTCGGGAAGTTCATTGAAATTCATGATGGATGCTTTCCCCGACCGCGCATTTGACGTTGGCATCGCCGAACAACACGCTGTAACATTATCGGCCGGAATGGCAACTCAGGGGATGATTGTTTTCTGCAACATTTATTCGACTTTCCTGCAGCGCGCTTACGACCAGGTGATACACGATGTGGCACTGCAAAATTTACCCGTGGTTTTTTGTATTGACCGCGCCGGACTTGTGGGTGAAGATGGTGCGACACATCAAGGTGTGTTTGATGTTGCCTATTTGCGGTGCATCCCAAACATGACCATTTACTCGCCTGTGAATGAAGTTGAGCTACGCAATATTCTTTTTACGGCGCAGTTGGGTTTGAATTCGCCTATTGCGATTCGATATCCAAGAGGGCGCGGCGTTATACAGAATTGGCAAAAACCGTTTCAGCAAATTGAAATCGGAAAAGCCTCACAATTACGAAAAGGCCATAGGGTGGCGATTTTGTCAAACGGTTTCATTGGAAATAATGTTTTTGCCGCTTTGGACCAACCCGGCTTAAATCACATCTCACATTATGACTTTCCGTTTGTAAAACCACTTGATGAAGTGTTGCTCCAAAAGATATTTTCGACCTATGAAAGAGTTGTTACGGTTGAGGATGGCGTAGTTGCGGGCGGTTTTGGAAGTTCTGTCGCCGAGTTCAGTGTTCGCTACAACCATCGTATTCCGATTGAAATTCTTGGAATTCCCGATTCATTTATTCAACATGGGACCCTCGCTGATCAACAGAGCTTTGTGAAAATCGATATCGATAGTCTGATAAAAATTTTCAAAGCTTATTGAAAATTCGGACTTTTGCAGATCTAAAATAATTGAATTATGGTGCGCCGGATATTGTTACTAGTATGCTTTTTCTCTCTTTCAGCCTATTCACAGACGGATCCCGATACCCTAATAGTGGCAATGAAAACTCCCGACACCATTTTGGTTCCAAAGCCTGCATCACCTTGGGAGAAGAAAAACACCATCAACTTCGATTTAAGCGAGATTGCATTCGTAAACTGGAATGCCGGAGGTGTGAACTCGATTACCGGGTTAGTCAAAGGAACTTTTACACGGCTTCGTCGCACCGCTAAAACGAAATTCAGCAATGAATTGATCGTTCGGTATGGCGTCAATAAGCAGGAAAGCATCGAGTGGCGCAAAACCGACGATGCATTTCAATTTAGTTCAACCTACGGTTACCGAAAGGATACCATCACCAAATGGTTCCACTCGGCTAAATTTAACTTCAACACTCAATTTACCAATGGTTACGCATACCCAAATACCGACTTGGCGATCTCGATGCCATTCGCGCCAGCGTATACATTTTTCGGAGTGGGTGCCGAATATTCAAACCGGGAAGAAAATATCAATATCTACCTTTCGCCGCTGACACTTAAAAATACATTGGTGTTAAATCAGCGATTGGCTAATCAGGGTGCATTTGGCGTCACCCCTGCCGAAATTGACCCCGTGACGGGACTAATTCTGCGCGAAGGTGAGAAATCCAGAACCGAACTCGGTATCCTGGTAACCACTCATGTAAAACGGGAAATATTTAAAAATATCAAAGTTGAAAATCGGTTGAATTTATATACAGATTACATCAATAAATTCGGAAATATTGATGTTGAATGGCAACTGCTGGTCGATTTCATCGTCAATGAATATGTCAAAGCCAATGTAGGTCTGCACATGATTTACGATGACGATATCAAAGCCAAAGAAGAAATCGACGGCGAACAGGTAACTATCGGACCACGTTTGCAAATCAAACAGATGCTGGGCATCGGACTGGAATATAAATTCTAATCTACTTTCTCGGCAGTTCGTCGAATCCCATATTGAACAGCGTAAACGCCATTACATCGACCAACTCGTCAATGACTTTTGACACTGGTTTGCCTGCGCCATGTCCCGCATTTGTCTCAATCCTGATCAAAACCGGATTTGGTCCTTGCTGAAACTCCTGTAAAACTGCTGCAAATTTAAAGCTGTGGGCCGGCACCACGCGATCGTCATGATCACCGGTTGTTATCAAAGTGGCCGGATAATTTTGCTTTTTAATATTGTGTACAGGTGAATATTTATACAGGTAATCAAACATTTCCTTGGAATCCTGCGCGGTACCATAATCATATGCCCAACCTGCACCCGCAGTAAACGTGTGGTAACGCAACATGTCGAGTACGCCAACTGCCGGCAATGCTACTTTTGCCAGGTCGGGACGCTGCGCCATTACAGCACCGACAAGAAGTCCGCCGTTTGAACCCCCGCGCAGGGCGAGATATTCAGATGAAGTATATTTTTCTTTAATCAGGAATTCGGCCGCGGCGATAAAATCGTCGAAAACGTTCTGTTTCTGCAATTTGGTTCCCGCGTCATGCCAAGCCTTTCCATACTCACCGCCACCGCGTAGATTTGGAACCGCATAAACGCCTCCCTGTTCGAGCCACACGGCATTGGGTACCGCAAAAGAAGGAGTCAGGCTGATGTTGAAACCACCATAGCCATACAACATAGTCGGATTTTTTCCATCCAGTGTCAAACCTTTTTTGTGGGTTATGATCATTGGTATTTTGGTACCGTCTTTTGAAGTATAGAAGACCTGCTTACTCTCGTATGCAGTCGGATCGAAATCGACCTTCGGACGATCGTATAACAAAGATTTTCCGGTGGCAGGATCATACGAATAAATCGTCCCCGGGCTTATGTAATTTGTGAATGAATAGTATAACTGCTTCTCGTCTTTTCGGCCATCAAAACCACCGGCAGACCCTAGCCCGGGCAACTCGATTTCACGGATAAGTTTTCCGTCATAACCATATTGTTTAACCACCGAAACCGCATCTTTCATATATCGGGTGAATATAAATCCCATTCCGGTGGATGCCGATAAAACATCCTTTGTCTCGGGAATCAGCGATTTCCAGTTTTTCGGTTGTGGATTGGATACATCGACAGTCACAATCTTTTGATTTGGTGCGTTCAAATTGGTGACTATGAAAAGTTGACTGCCAATGTTGTCCAACACATAATGATCATTGGACACATTATCCACTATCGTTACGATAGGGCTGTTTGGCTTCGAAAGATCCTTTATGTATAATTCGTTACCTGATGTGGAAGTAGCAGCAGAAATCACCAGGAATCGCTGATCTTCAGTGACGCGACCGCCAACGTAGCGTCGCTTTTGGGTGTCTCCAAAAATAACCTTATCATCTTTTTGGCCCGTGTCCATTTTATGGTAATATAGTTTGTGCTGATCGGTAAGAGCCGACAATTCGCTGCCTTTAGGCTTGTCATAGCTGGAATAATAGAAGCCATCAGTGCCAACCCAGGCAATTCCGCTGAATTTAAGATTTGTGATTTTATCACCTATCTGTTGTTTGGTAACAGCGTCGAGAACTGTCAATGTATTCCAGTCGCTGCCTGCTTCCGATACGGTGTATGCCACGCGAGAACCGTCTTTTGTAAATGCGATGCCGGCGAGCGACGACGAACCGTCGGGTGAAAATGTATTCGGATCCAGGAAAACCTCTTCACGTCCATTTTTGTCCTTTCTGTATAAAACCGACTGATTCTGAAGTCCGTCATTCTTATAATAATAGCTATAATTACCATGTGTTCGCGGAGCAGATATCTTTTCGTAATTCCACAACGCTTCCATTCGCCTCTTCAGCGCTTCGCGAAACGGAATCGTTTCAAGGTAATTATCGGTAACCTGATTTTGGGCAATCACCCATTTAGCAGTTTCTGCCGATAAATCGTCTTCCAGCCAACGATAATGATCGTTGACGGTAGTTCCGAAATAAGTGTCGGTTACTGTTCGCTTTTCGGTAGTCGGATATTTGATTTGTGCGGTCAATTGCATCGCTAACACAATGAATAAAGGGGTTGTTATTTTCATCTTATGGATATTTTCTTAGATATGATTGCGTGAACCAATGATAATCAAAAAAGTTGAACGCACAAAAAAAAGCTGCCGGATGGCAGCTTTTTAACTAAAAACAAAAATCTATTTAATAATGATCTTGTGTGTGTAATTAAGTGCATCACCGTTTACTTTCAGGACATACATACCTGATTGCAGATGGC
>JADMKR010000066.1 GCA_015478765.1 Flavobacterium sp. | reverse complement strand
AAATTATAAAAAATCCAACCAGGTAACGGACATAGTTTCCGAAGCCGGAATGTATCTTCGCAATGCCGGCGAGTATGAGCGGATGTTTATCGAAACCGAAACTCAGTTACGCGTGGTTGAATCACTTCGCAACTTTGTTCAAAACTCCAGTCCAACAGATCTTATTCCGGATAATATTTTAACAACCGCATCTACCGGAGCGGATTCGTCTCCAACATTGATTGCTGAGTATAATATATTGCTTCTGGAAAGAGCGCGTAAATTACCAAGTGCCGGGCCAGAAAATCCAAATATCAAGCAACTTGACGCGCAATTGCGTGCGTTGAAACAAAACGTAATTGCCAATCTCGATCGTTTGAAGAGTACCCTTGAAATTAAGAAAAGAGACCTGCAGGCGCAACAGAGAGCGGTAAGTGCACAAATATCGGAAGTCCCAACGCAGGAGCGCGAATATAAGGGGATTGTTCGCCAGCAAAACCTGAAAGAGTCGCTGTATCTCTATCTGTTGCAAAAACGCGAAGAAACCGCAATAGCGTTGGCTTCTACGGCACCAAATGCAAAGATAATCGATGCGGCACTGACGGCTACGGTGCCGATCTCACCCCGTGTGCCGGTTGTGTATCTCGGCGCATTTTTCCTCGGATGCCTGATTCCATTCGGGGTGATATATCTTCGGGATCTGATGGATACGAAAATCCACAGCCATTCTGATCTAGAATCTTTATCATTGCCATATTTGGGTGATGTGCCTACCAGTGATTCTCATAACGAAATCATCACACTGCACAGCCGGACCAGCACCGCGGAAGCCCTGCGTATCATTCGGACAAACCTCGAGTTTATGCTGAGCCATGTTCCCGAAACTGTTGCCAAAACTATTTTTGTAACCTCCACCATACCAAAGGAAGGAAAAACATTTGTTTCGATTAACCTTGCTGCCACGATCGCTTTGTCGGGAAAAAAGGTATTGTTGCTTGCAATGGATATCCGTAATCCTAAATTTGATGAGTATTTAAAAATTCCGCAAAAAGGACTGACTAATTATATATCGACAGCTAATTCAGAACCCGGAGATTTTATCGTTGCACACGATACGCTTGAAAATCTGCATATATTCCCGGCTGGTGTCATTCCGCCGAATCCTGCTGAACTTTTAATGGACAACAGAGTAAGCGAACTATTTGTCAAGTTGCAGCAAGAGTATGAGTATATAATTGTCGATACAGCACCGGTAAGTCTTGTGACCGATACCCAGATCATTGCTAAATTTGCGCACAGTTTTGTGTATGTGACTCGAGCAAATCATCTGGATAAAAACATGCTTGCCATTCCAGAGCGTCTTTACAGGGAGAACAAATTGCCTAACATGGCGATCGTTCTTAATGATACCAATTTGAAGAAAGGGTATGGCTATGGTTACGGCCAGGCTTATGGTTACACCGACAACGTAAATCAAAAATGGTATACCAAATTCTTTAAAAAGAAGTAATCAAACTGCAAAAATTTTGTTGTTTTTCATTGCTGTGGTAAGTTGGTCAACACCTCCACTTATGTGTAATCTTGTGCGAAATGCCGCTAAATGCGCTTTGTGATGTACATCCGATCCTGTAAAGTCGATAAATCCACTCTTAAGTAATCGGGCCGCACATTCTGTAACTCCCTTGCCGTAGTATCCTACTGTAGAAAGTAGATTTAATTGGAATTTACAGCCAGCGTTTCGCAATTTTCCAAATTCTTCAAAGTTCCTGTGGTAATAACTGTAACGCTCCGGATGAGCAAGCACGGGAATGTATCCGGCAAGCTGAATCTCAAATATTACATCGTATAATTGTATGGGTGGATTCAAATAGGACATTTCTACCAAAATGTAATTGGCACCCAAGGTCAACATGTTTCCTTCTGCTAAATGATTGAGAAAATCTCCGTCCATCATATATTCAGCGGCAGCGCGAAACGGCAAACCAAAACTGTTTGCCTTCAATTTCACTTGCGTATCTGCATGAACTTCCTCAATTGACGGGCGAGTATTTTCCCAGACATGCTGTATAATATGCGGCGTGGTGACAAATTGGGAAAATCCCATGTCCTGTAAACCCACAATCAATTTAAAAGTATCGTCAAACGACTTGGCGCCGTCGTCAATTCCCGGCAACAGGTGCGAATGAATATCGGTGTAACCCGGAGGGACGAGATCCCGAAGAAACCGTTTTTTATTAAAAAGTGATAACAAACGCTTTTTTTTAAGTTTACTGTAAAATTACTGAATAATTAAGGACTGACGCCATTCTGCATCCACCGATTGGCAATTAAATCGTTTGATCTGCACTGTTGCCCTGAAACGAATTTTACTATATTTGCCACATTCAATAAAATGCGCTTCCGGAATCCCCACCTGCATCGGCGCATTAAAATATGAAATCTTAACAATGACTCAAAGCAATATCCGCGAAGAGTGGGATCTGATAATCAAAGCGCGTTCTTCTCTGTTCGATTTCAATTTTAAGGATGTATGGAATTACCGCGACCTGCTGTTTATGTTTGTCAAGCGGGATTTCGTCAGTTTTTACAAGCAAACGATTCTCGGACCTTTATGGTTTTTTATCCAGCCGATTTTTACAACGATTGTTTTCACTTTCATATTTGGTAACTTAGCCGGACTAAGCACTGACGGACTTCCGCAGCCACTTTTTTATCTGGCCGGCATCACCGCCTGGAATTACTTTTCAGATTGCCTGATAAAAACCAGCACCGTATTTAAAGACAATGCCAATATTTTCGGCAAGGTGTATTTCCCCCGGCTTATCATGCCACTGAGTATCGTGATGAGTAACCTGGTTAGGTTCGGCGTTCAATTGGTACTACTTATATTGGTAATGTTATATTTCCATTTTCAAGGTGCCGCATTCGAAGTAACAATCGCGATACTATTTTTTCCTGTACTTATCATATTAATGGCATTACTCGGTTTAGGTACCGGGTTGATAATTACGGCGCTTACAACCAAATATAGGGATCTTGCATTCCTGGTAACATTCGGAGTTCAGCTGCTGATGTATGCGACCACCGTCATCTATCCGCTTAGCGAAGCCCGTCAAAAATTCCCTGACCTTGTGTGGATAATAGAATTGAATCCGATGACCGGAATAATAGAAGCCTTTCGATATGCATTTTTAGGCGAAGGCGTTTTTACCGTGTGGAGCATTGGATACTCTGCATTAGTCACCATTGCGGTAATGGTTGCCGGAATATTTATATTTAATAAAACCGAAAAGAATTTCGTTGATACCATCTAATGAGTACAGTTATACAAGTTGAAAATCTTTCCAAAGCCTATCAGATCGGCCAGATTGGTACCGGAACTATTTCCCGTGACCTCGAGCGTTTCTGGACGACGCGCGTACGTGGAAAGGAAGATCCGTTTTTGCGAATTGGCGAGACAAATGACCGATCGGTAAAGGGTCAAAGCGACATTGTATGGTCACTGAAAGACATCAATTTCGAAATCAATCAAGGTGACGCAGTCGGAATAATAGGCCGAAACGGTGCCGGAAAAAGTACCCTTTTAAAATTGTTGTCGCGCGTTACGGGTCCGACAACCGGTGAAATAAAAGTCAAAGGCCGAATTGCAAGCCTGTTGGAAGTTGGTACCGGTTTCCATCCCGAACTTTCAGGCCGTGAAAATATTTTCCTGAACGGTGCAATCCTGGGAATGCGCAAAAATGAAATCAGACGCAAACTCGACGAGATTGTAGATTTTTCGGGAGTGGAACGTTACATTGATACTCCGGTAAAACGGTATTCATCGGGAATGTATGTGAGGCTTGCGTTTGCTGTCGCAGCTCATCTGGAAAGTGAAATTCTGATTGTTGACGAAGTATTGGCGGTTGGCGATGCGGAGTTTCAGAAGAAATGTTTGGGAAAAATGGGTGACATAAGCAAAGGCCAGGGCCGGACGGTTTTGTTTGTGAGCCATAATATGGCGGCGGTGCAGAATCTTTGCAACAGCGGACTCCTCATTGAAAATGGCCGACTCGCCTTTAGCGGTGATGTCGATCAAACGATTTCGCGTTATGTACAAAGTGCGATGCAAAGTGAAAAGTTAATCAACATTGAACAACGCAAAGGTTCCGGCGTGGTAAAGCTGGAAGAAATCACAGTGTTTGGCGCCAGCGAACATAGCAAAGCATTGTCAGGTTCTCCGATGACGATACGCATAAAACTTCAAAATACGCTCAATATACAGTCGGACCGGATTCGGCTTGATATGAGAGTTGACGATGATTTCGGACAGCGACTTATATGGGTAAGTACATCGTTAAAGGAAAAGGGACCCAATGCTGAGGCACATTTTATAGAATTTACATTTGATAAATGTCCCTTTAATGCCGGAAATCTCTACGCAACACTTATGTTATTAGTCGATAATGATACGGCGGATTGGATTCAAAATGCCGCCACATTCGAAGTATTGGACGGTGATTATTTCAGAAACGGGAAAAATGTTCCCGTAAATCAAAGTAAAATGCTTGTCGATTTTAATATCAATTTATACTAATTAAATTACTATGCTTTCGAAAATTAAAAAATTGAAAAGCGATTTTGATAAGTTGCTACGGTTAGATCGGGAGAGTTTTGCACTTCAGCAGATTCAAAAGATATTCCCATCGCCCTTTTTTATTCCGGTCACGAGCTGGAGTATTTCGCCGTCGGCAGTTCTTATGATTATGAACGACATCATGATTAATGACAGAAAACATATAATTGAGTTTGGAAGCGGGATGTCGACAATATACATTGCGCAACTTTTAAAAATTTACAAACCTGAAAGTATTATTTATTCGGTTGAATCAGATATGGGTTGGATATCCCAGATGGAGAGGGATTTGCAACGTTACGATTTAGCAGATCAGGTTGTGTTTGTACATGCACCGCTAACTGCGCCGGCGGCTGAGATTCGGTTTAAAGATCAAACGCTTTGGTATGATGCTGCGAGCATCGATGCTATTTTAGGAGATGCAACATTCGATTTGGTATTGGTCGACGGCCCGTTCGGTGGTTCAAGTCCGTTTGCCAGATACTCTGCAGTCCCATACATCAAGAGCCGACTAGCGCCTACGTATTCCGTTTACTTGGATGATGTTCACCGCGCTACAGAGCAGGAAATCGTGGTTGAGTGGAAAAACATTTTGAATTGTAAAGTGCACCAAAGTCCGAATGCGCGCCATTCACGTTTGCACAACACCGACGGCTTTAATATTACGCCAATATTTTTATAGATGTCAGACCTTGTTTCGATCATAATTCCCACTTTCAATCGCGCAAATTTGCTGGCGGAAACACTGGATAGTATCATACAGCAAACGCATACAAATTGGGAGTGCATAATTGTAGATGATGGAAGCACTGACAATATTTCTGATATTATTGAAAAGTATGTTTCGACCGACTCGCGATTCCGATTTTACAAGCGGCCATCCGATAGACCTAAAGGAGCCAATGCATGTAGAAATTACGGATTTGAAATGTCCAAAGGTGACTTTATTAACTGGTTCGACAGTGATGATATTATGTCGCTTCATCATATTGAAGAACATCTTCGGGTGCACGCTACCACGCATGTGGATGCAACGATTTCACTGGCGTCGGTTTTTACGCATTCTCCAGATATGACTGTAAGGATGTGGTCGGCTATAGCACCGCGAGAAGATGTTGTTTCGGAGATGATCGCAGGTGTAATTTCCTGGCCAATCAACAACGTAATTTGGCGGCGTAAATCCTTGCCTGTTTGTCCGTTTTCG
>JADMKR010000065.1 GCA_015478765.1 Flavobacterium sp. | reverse complement strand
CCAAAACAAATTTGACTTCGGCAGGGTGTTTTTTGTAAAGCAACGATGTGAGCACCGCGTTCAAACCGACCGATTTTCCCTGTCCGGTTGCTCCCGCCATCAGCAGGTGAGGCATTTTAGCCAAATCGACTACGAATGTTTCGTTGGAAATCGTTTTGCCCAGGGCAATTGGAAGTTCCATTTCAGCTTCCTGGAATTTTACCGATCCGATGACGCTCTTCATCGAAACCATTGTCGGATTCTTGTTCGGGACTTCAATACCGATGGTTCCCTTTCCGGGGATCGGCGCGATGATCCTGATTCCCAGTGCCGACAATGAGAGTGCGATATCGTCTTCCAGACTTTTGATTTTTGAAATTCTGATGCCTGCTTCGGGTACAATTTCGTATAAGGTCACCGATGGTCCTACAGTCGCCTTGATTTGTGCGATTTCGATCTTGTAATTCCGCAGCGTTTCAACAATCCGATTTTTGTTTTCCTCAAGTTCCTCCTGATTGATGGTGATACCGCCCGAAGAATATTCTTTCAGCAAATCCAACGTCGGAAATTTGTAATTCGATAGTTCGAGTGTGGGATCAAAGAGGCCGAAATCGGCGACCAGCCGCGATGCCAGGTTTTCTTCAAAGACATCTTCCTCGGTTGCTTTTTCTATTACGAATGCTTCATCGTCGGTATGAATGACTTCCGGTTCGCGAGGCGTTGCAACAGGCGCCGATTTAACTACAGGTTCTATGCTGAGTTCGGAAGAATGTCCGATTGTTGGTTTTAGGTCGTCTTTATTGATTTCGAATTTGGACGGTTTCAATACCGGCTCGGGAATTATCTCATCCTCCTCGGGGCTGACCGCAAATTCTTCCAGGTTATAATCGGTAGTGGTAGGAGCGGGCCGGGCTGCAAGGTCGTCGCTGACCTCTTTTTGGCTGCGTTCAAAGAACGACTTGATCGCCTCGGGCGAAATTTTGATTTTCAGTATCAGATATACTACTATTCCGAAGATCAATAGGAGCAGAGTGCCGGTTTTGCCAATGTAATCCTGGGAAAACTGATTCATTTCATAACCGATGATACCGCCGAGCTCAGGAACGGAAGTAGCAAAAAAGCCCAACAGAACCGATATCAGGACCATCGCAAATAAATCCCAAAACCATATGTTTTTTATTTTTCGGAGTGCAATATCAAGAACCAGGAATGCTCCGGTAAGAAAGAACAGTTTTACAAAAAGGAAGGATGCCGCGCCAAATCCGCGATAGATGAAAATATCGGCAAGCCATGCTCCGAATTTACCCAGCCAATTCTGAGTTTTCTCGGTTCGGTCGGTTAATGACGCGACGGCACTCTGATCTGCCTGACCGTGAATGTAAAAGGATATGAAGGCGACGAGTAAAGCAATCGAAAACAAAATCAGCAGCATACCTGCCAATACTTTATATTGCTTACTGTTATTGGCCTTTTTGGCCGGATCGGTTTTAGAAGTAGTCTTTTTATCTGCAGCTTTTGCTTTTGCCATCAGTCGTTTTATATTGGCTATAAAAATAGATAAAAATTGTGGTTTAAATCAAATTTAGAATGTGCGGGACATAGATGATCAAACCGATAATCAGCGCCGCCAGCGCAGCAAAAAATACGGCGCCTGCGGCCACATCTTTAATGAATCCAATTTTCTCATTAAATTGCGGATGCACGAAGTCGGCTATTTTTTCCACAGCAGTATTTACTCCTTCAATCCCCAGAACCATACCGGTAGCAAGTGTTTGCAGCATCCATTCGGTTGGTGAGATCCCAAAGATAAATCCGAGTGCGACCATAATCATGGCAATACCGAACTGCGCCATTATGCTGTGTTCGGAAGTGACTAGTTTAAAGGCACCGCGAAAGGCATATTTAAAACTTTTTAATCGGCCGCTGTAGAATTTCCTGTCCCGTTCGAATTCCATTACAATGCAGAAATAGCCGCTTCGTAATCAGGTTCATTCGCAATTTCGGCAACCTGCTCGCAATGTATGATGCTTCCCTTTTCATCAATGGCTATAAGAGCTCTTGAATGAAATCCGGCAAGTTTCCCATCGGTAATTTCCAATCCGTAGTCTTTACCGAATTTACCATCGTAGAAATCAGACAGCGTGATCACATTGTCCAATCCTTCGGCA
This sequence comes from Flavobacterium sp., assembly GCA_015478765.1. Lineage (GTDB taxonomy): Bacteria > Bacteroidota > Bacteroidia > Flavobacteriales > Flavobacteriaceae > Flavobacterium. The sequence continues at coordinate 3,663 of JADMKR010000065.1, read as the reverse complement.
CCACAAAAGCGCTGTTGTGCGAATGGCAAATCGCGTGAGATGCAAAGCACTACGGTATTGTCGAGCTCGGAAGCGCGTTTGTTGAACTCGCGAACCGACGCCGCGCAAGTACCGGTGTCGATGCTCGGGAAGATGTTCATTATAATTTTCTTTCCTGAGAAATCGGAAAGAGTTGCAGTTGATAAATCGGTTTTTCGAAGTGTAAAAGGTTTTGCGGATGTACCTTTTTCAGGAAGATTTCCGCTGGTGCTTACGGGATTACCGCCTAATGTTATTGTAGCCATTGAATTTGATTTTAGACTGTCAAAAATAGGGAATTAGGACGGATTTGATAATAGAAAATGGTAGTTTGTGGCAGAAAATGCAATTGGCCGAATGGCGGAATGAAATTTGGCAAAAAAAAAGCCGCCATAAGGCAGCTTTCTAATTTGTAATGCAAAATTATTTGTCGATCGATCCCATCACCCGTTTCATGAACGCGTTCAGGGCTTCCTTTTTATCGGTACCCGACTGCACCATTTTGTTTACTTCGATCGCGCCATACATATTGGAGATTAGTTCGCCAATCACATCCAGTTCCTCATCCTTTAAAGAAGGGACTTCTGTCAGCGCTTCCAAAACTTCGATAGCTTCAATCAGGTAATCCTGATCGTTTTCTTCTATAAATTGGGTCAGATGTTTTATTACGGGTAATTTCATAAGGAAGCTGCGATTTAATGGATTATTATTTGACTTCGTCTACCAGTTCGGCAAGAACATCAGCTTTGTTTGTTTGTGTTTCTTTTACAAGCTTACCGCCTACGAATGCTGCGAAAGTTGGAAGATTAGAAACATTGGCAAGTTTTCTTGATTCGGGCGACTTTTCGGCATCGACAATGACGAATGTCATGCTTTCATTTTCCGATGCCAGTTTTTTGAACTTTGGTTTCATGATTCGGCAGTTACCACACCATGAAGCGGAATATTGGACCATTACTTTTTCATTGGAATTGACAATGTCCTGCAACGTATCCTCATTTAATTCGATTAACATAATATTGTTTTTTAAAGGTTGAAAATCTAATTATAAAGTTCCAAATTCCAAAGAATTGATATTTGGAATTTGGAATTTAAATATTGGAAACTAGTTTTTCAGGTAAGATGCCACACCTTCACGTGTCGCTTCCATTGCCTCTTTTCCTTCCTCCCAATTGGCAGGACAAACTTCACCTTTTGTCTGAACGTGCGTGTAAGCATCGATGAGGCGTAAATATTCATTAACGTTACGGCCTAATGGCATATCGTTTACGCTTTCATGAAATATCTTTCCGGTTTCGTCAACCAGATAGGTAGCTCGGTAGGTCACATTGGAACCTTCAATTATTACAGAATCAGTTTCTTCACTGTACTCAGTCGATTCGATATCCAAAATTCCGAGGATGTTCGCAAGATTGCGGTTGGTATCGGCTAAGATCGGATAAGTTACGCCTTCGATTCCGCCATTGTTTTTAGGAGTATTCAACCATGCGAAGTGAACTTCGTTGGTGTCACATGAAGCTCCAATAACGATTGTATTTCTTTTTTCAAATTCAGGAAGTGCTGCCTGAAAAGCGTGCAATTCGGTTGGACAAACGAATGTAAAATCTTTGGGATACCAAAACAAAAGAACCTTCTTATTATTGTTGATTGCTTCGTCGAAGATGTTGATCTTCATATTATCCCCCATTTCTGAAATGGCATCTACTGCAATACTTGGAAATTTTTTACCTACTAATGACATATGATTAAATTTTAATTGGTTTTTCAATGTGTCAAAAGTACTATATAAATACAGTACAACGATAGTTTTTAGATGGTATTAAATTATTTTACGATAGTTTTTGTCGATGATGGAGCGCTATCGTTTAATTGTTTGATTTTTATATGGAATGCAGCAAAGAGCAGGGTCATAAACGGACTGATGATATTGAATAATGCATACGGCAAGTAACTGAAGGTGGATACTCCCAACACCCCGGCCTGATAGGCGCCGCAAGTGTTCCACGGCACAAGCACCGATGTCACCGTCCCGGCATCTTCCAGTGTACGGCTTAAATTCTCGGGAGCCAAATTCTTATCGGCATAAGCCTTGGAGAACATTTTTCCGGGAACAACGATGGCAAGATATTGATCGGAGGCCGTGAGGTTCAACGCCAGGCAGCTCGCTACGGTGCTAGCGAACAGTCCGAAGACGGTATTGAAGGTTTTCAGCAGCGCATCGGTTATTCGCGTAAGAGCACCGATAGCTTCCATGACCCCGCCAAAAACCATTGCGCAGATGATAAGCCAAATCGTTCCCATCATTCCGATCATTCCTTTCGACGAAAAAAGGTCGTTTAAGACGGCGCTTGTGGTTTCGATGTTGGTCTCGACAGTAATTGCGTTCATAACGCCTTTATAGCCGGAAATAAAATCGAGTTGCGCGGAACCGCCAATTTTCGCGACCAATTCAGGTTGAAAAATCAAGGCGAAAATTCCGCCTAATAGCGTTCCGGCCAGCAAAGCTACCAACGGGTCGGTTTTTTTTACGATCATAATGATCACCAGGGCAGGCACCACGAACAGCCAGGGCGACACATTAAATGTTGCCTGAATGGCGGATAGTATCTCGGTGTCATTTGGCGTACCAGTGGTTGTTTGGGAAAGGCCTAAAAAAACAAAGATGATCAGTGTCAAAATCATCGTTGGTACTGTCGTGTACAGCATGTAACGAATGTGTGTAAACAAGTCTGAACCAGCCATTGCAGGGGCGAGGTTGGTAGTATCGGAAAGCGGTGAAAGCTTGTCGCCGAAATAAGCGCCCGATATTACTGCACCGGCTACCATTCCCAATGGCATTCCGATCGTCGCACCGATTCCGATTAAAGCAATTCCAACCGTCGCCGAAGTTGTCCAGGAACTTCCTGTAGCCACCGATATTATCGAACAAATGACCACACAGGCGGGCAGAAATATCGACGGATGCAGCACCTGCAATCCGTAGTAGATCATGGTAGGGATTATACCACTGATAAGCCATGTCCCCGAGAGCGCACCTACCATCAATAGGATTAATATAGCGCCCGTGGTCGACTTGACATTTTTGGCGATTTCTTCAAGCATTGCTTCATAACCGACCCTATTTCTGAATCCGACGATGGCCGCAATTGCACCACCCAACAGCAGTATAAACTGATTCGAACCGCCGGTTGCTTCATCGCCATAGACGTAAACATTGTAAGCAAGCATCGCTATTAGTGCGAAAAGTGGGATGAGGGCTTCGAGTAATGAGAGTTTTTTATTGATGATCAACGGTTCATCCGCGGGTAATTTTGGGTCGATATCTTGACTTTCCATATTTTACTAAGTTGCCGCAATATAGAAAAAATTGAAAGAAAAAATCTGTCTGCAAAAGCATTCTTCACGAACGATTAGATCTGCGCAGAAGCCTATGAAAATTTACTTAGTTATAACTTTATCAACTTTGAAGAGAAAGTTCCGGCCACAGTGGAAACCTTAACAATAAATGTCCCGCTTTGCAATGCGGAAATAGTAACGGGCTCGCCTGGTTGTGCTGGCGCAACCCACAAAACCCGCTGTCCAAGAATATTAAAAATTTCGATGCTATCTATTGCACTGCGCGAGGGCACGAAATTGAAAAAGTCG
>JADMKR010000064.1 GCA_015478765.1 Flavobacterium sp. | reverse complement strand
GGTAGTAATATCCGCTTCCTTTAAATTATCGTAAGAAAGCAAATCAATTATGAGATTATTTTTTTCGAACGATTTGTATTCGTGAGTAACATTATCCAAAAATTTCTTCAGGTCGCCCTGAGTATCTTTTATCAGCGTCGTATTTTCGCGGGTCTCTACTTTCATTGGGAGATTTTTAGGTCAGATGCTAAGATACGAAAATCAACCTGACGCGACAATAACCAAAAACGATTATTGAATTTTTGACGCCAGCAAATAAATTACCGCCATGCGAATGGCAACGCCGTTTTCCACCTGGTTCAGAATAATCGATTGCTTTGAATCGGCCACGTCGCTTGTAATTTCAACTCCTCGGTTGATGGGGCCCGGATGCATGATAACGATTTCCTTGTTCAGTGAATCCAACAGTGCTTTATCGATCCCATATTGCTGCGCATATTCGCGTGTTGATGGAAAGTAGCTCACTTCCATCCTTTCATTCTGGACCCGCAGCATATTCGCCACATCGCACCATTCCAATGCTTTGCGGAGATTCGACTCCACTTTAACTCCCAACGATTCTATATAAGTGGGCAGTAATGATTTCGGACCGCACACTTTAACCTCGGCTCCTTGCATTTGCAACGCATAAATATTCGAAAGTGCCACGCGCGAATGTAAAATATCGCCTACAATCACGATCTTTTTTCCTGCAACCTCACCCAGTTTTTCGCGGATGGAATAACTGTCGAGAAGCGCCTGTGTGGGATGCTCGTGAGCGCCATCACCCGCATTTATGATACTCGCTTTGACATTGTTTGAAAGGAAGTGTGCAGCACCGGGATTGGCGTGACGCATCACTACCATATCGACTTTCATCGAAAGAATATTATTCACCGTATCGACAAGCGTCTCCCCTTTTTTTACCGATGACTGCGCCGCCGAAAAACTGATGACATCTGCAGATAGCCGCTTTTGCGCGAGCTCGAACGATAATTTGGTGCGTGTAGAGTTCTCGAAGAAAATATTGGCGATGGTTATGTCGCGCAGTGAAGGAACTTTCTTGATCGGGCGGTTGATGACTTCCTTAAAATGATCGGCAGTTTCAAAGATAAGGTCGATATCCTGCTTATTGATATACTTTATTCCGAGTAGATGGTTTACGCTAAGCTCGCTCATTCTGATGTATTATTGATTAGATAAACGCCATCCTTGCCATCATTCTCAGCCCATTGAACAACTACTTTCTCATCGTTTATGGCGTCCACCTGTCGGCCGCGATAATCGGGCTGCACGGGAAGATGCCGACTGAAACGCCGATCAATCAAAACCAAAAGTTCAATACGCGCCGGTCGGCCGAATGACTGAATGGCGGTCAGTGCCGACCTGATACTTCTTCCGGTGAAAAGTACGTCGTCGATGAAGATCACATTTTTATCTTCGACAATAAAATCGATTTTGGTTTGATTGGCTTCCAATACTTTGCTTCGACGAAAATCGTCCCTGTAAAAGGTAATATCGAGATAGCCCAAAGCGATTTCAGCGATGCCGTAATCTTTTTCCAGTAGTTGTTTGAGACGTTCTGCGAGGTAAATGCCACGTGGCTGAATGCCCACCAGTATAGTATCTGCGAAATCATTGTGGATTTCGATCAACTGGCAAGCCAATCGATTTAAAATGATGTTGATTTCGGTAGCAGAGAGCAGTTCTTTTTGGCTCATATCCGGACTTTGGTGTGTAAAAATAGGCAAAATTTTAGAATGCAGGCTACCCGGCGGCAAATCGGAGTAATTTCAATTATATAATTTTGAGCAAAAATGCTGTAATGCAAATTTTAACAAATCATCGCATCTTTAAATGGTTATATTTATAAAACTAAAGTTCTCCCTTATGAAAAATTTTGTACCAAAGTTGTTGCTCTTATTTTTAGTGTTTTCGACAATCACCAGTTGTGAATTGATAGGCGACATTTTCCAGGCCGGTATGGTCATCGGAATTTTCATAGTGGTTGCCATAATCCTATTGATATGGTGGATTGTAAGAAAAATGCGCAGGTAATAATATTAAAAGTAAAAGTCCGCCGTAATGGCGGACTTTCACTTTATGAGTACATTTTCTTTCTAAGTTCCTGTACCTTCTCGTCATCAAGATAATCATCAAATGTCATGTAACGGTCGATTGCACCCTGCGGTGTTAGTTCGACGACGCGATTACCGACGGTTTGTGCAAATTCATGATCATGCGTGGTAAAAATCACCGATCCTTTGAAATTTTTCAATGAGTTGTTGAATGCCGTAATGGATTCCAGGTCAAGGTGGTTGGTGGGTTCGTCAAGCATCAATATATTGGCTCTTTCCATCATCATTCGCGATAACATACAACGAACTTTCTCGCCGCCAGACAATACCCGGCTTGTTTTCAGTGCTTCTTCGCCTGAAAATATCATCTTGCCTAAAAATCCGCGGATATAAACTTCATCGCGTTCCTCCTCTGTTTTTGCCCACTGACGCAACCAATCGACCAGTGTCAAATCATTTTCGAAATATTCATGGTTGTCCAGCGGAAGATATGCCTGATTGGTGGTGATTCCCCAATCGAATGTGCCGGCATCCGCTTTTTGTTTTCCGTTCAGTATCTCATAGAAGGCCGTAGTAGCACGTGAATCTTTCGAAAACAACACGATCTTATCGCCTTTGGCCATATTCAGATCTACGTTGGTAAACAAAACATCGCCTTCGACCGATGCTGCAAGTCCCTGAACATTCAATATCTGATCGCCGGCTTCGCGCTCCTGATCGAATATGATGGCAGGATAACGGCGGCTTGAGGGTTTGATTTCGGAAATGTTCAGTTTGCTGATCATCTTTTTTCGCGAAGTTGCCTGTTTGGATTTTGCTACGTTGGCACTGAAACGACGAATGAATTCTTCGAGTTCCTGTTTCTTCTCCTCCGCCTTTTTGTTCTGCTGTGCCCGCTGTTTGGCAGCTAATTGACTTGATTCATACCAAAAAGTATAATTACCGGAATAGTGGTTAATTTTACTGAAATCAATATCTGAAATATGGGTACAAACGGCATCCAAAAAGTGCCTGTCGTGCGATACTACGATTACCGTATTCTCATAATTGGCAAGGAAATTTTCAAGCCATGCGATGGTTTCAAAATCCAGGTCATTCGTTGGCTCATCCATGATCAATACATCGGGATTGCCAAATAATGCCTGCGCCAGCAATACGCGAACCTTCAATTTGTTATCAAGATCGCCCATCAATGTAAAATGGTGCTCTTCATTTATGCCAAGGTTTGACAGCATGGCGGCCGCATCCGAATCGGCGTTCCAACCGTTCATCTCTTCAAACTGCACCTGAAGTTCCCCTATCCTGTCGGCGTTCTTGTCATTATAATCGAGGTACAATTCATCCATCTCCTTTTTGATGGCATATAGTACTTTGTTCCCCATCATAACGGTTTCCAGCACGGTATGCTCATCAAACATGTTGTGGTTCTGGTTCAAAACCGACATTCGTTTGCCCGGCTCCAAATGCACATGTCCGGAGGTGGGATCCATATCGCCCGCAAGAATTTTTAAAAAAGTAGATTTTCCCGCTCCGTTCGCGCCAATTACTCCATAAATATTTCCGTGCGTGAACACTGTATTGACTTCGTCGAATAATATGCGTTTTCCAAACTGAACCGATAAATTATTAACTGATAGCATCTAAAAAATTTTCTGCAAAAGTAAAAAATATAACCGACTTATTGCGCCGTCCCTTGGCTGCAATTGCCGTTCGCTGTTAATTAACGCGCTGTTAACATCGAATGTGGCCATAACCCAATATTTTTGACAACTATGTCTGTTCCTATGCACAATTTTAAAGTGGTTTTATTGTTAGCCGCCGTTTCGGCATCCTTTCTACTAAACTCTTGCGGCCAAAAATACGACAGCAACAATTTTCAGGCTTACTTCGGAGGTGAAATTTCCAATCCCACAAAACGTTTCGTACTTTTCTGTAAAGACAATGAAGTTCTAGACACCATCTATCTTAAGGACGACAATACTTTCTTTAAAGAGTTTGATTCGTTGAAACCCGGAATATACACTTTCAGGCACGATCCCGAATACCAATATGTATACTTCGACAAGAACGACAGCCTGATGGTCAACATCAACACGCGCGACTTTGATGAATCGATTGTTTTCTGCGGACGCGGAGACCGCAAGAACAACTTTCTGATGGAACTCTATCTGCTAAACGAAAAAGCCAACGACGACCTTTATCCGATGTTCGATCAAGATCCGCAAACTTATATTACGCATATCGATTCGGCTTACCGAACCACTAAACAGTTTTACAACCGGCACAAGGATAAAATCGAATGGGGCGAAGGTTTCGACCTTTATGCCAAAGCAATGGTCGATTTCAATTACTATACAACCAAAGAGATTTACCCGAGAATCCACCACATCCGGACGGGCAAGAAAGTCAATCTACCGGCCGATTTCTACAACTATAGGAACGAGATCGATTTTAATGACGCCGCCTTGGCGGGATACTCACCTTTCTTAACCTATTTGTCACATTTACTGACTAACCTTGCGGCTGTTCCGGCATCGGGTGAGCTGAACCAGGTGGATTTGGCGCTGCAAACAAGTATCCGAAAACTTCACATCGCCGATACGTTGCTGAAAAGCCCAAAAATAAAAAACACCATACTGAATTCAATTGCATTCGGCTATCTGCTAGAGGATCAACACATCGTGAATAATCAAACATTTCTCGATTCCTACATGAAATTCTCGACTGATCAAACCAGTAAGAATGAAATTACGGAAATAGGTCGCGCCGTCAACGCATTGCGTCCGGGACAACCGTTGCCATCTGCCGGTTTGATAACCATTGATGGAAAAGCAATCGATTCCGACGAGGTAATTAACGGACAGGAAACCGTATTTTTTTTCTGGACCGAAAACATGCATTCGCATTTCTTACTAGCCAGCAAAAGAGCATTGGCAATCAAATCGGCTTTCCCGAATTTGCGCATCGTAGCTGTCAATCTTGACAGTGATTCTGAGAAATGGCGGAAAACACTTCAAAATTATAATGTCCCCGACGTAATTCAGGTCCAGGCAGCAAATTACTCCGATATCTCCAAAAAATGGGCGTTGATAAAGATTCACCGCACCATCGTAGTAACTAAAAACGGAACGATTAAAGAAGCATTCACCAATCTTTTTGATGCACATTTTGAGCAGGTGCTCCGTGGCAACGGCGATATCCAATAAAAAATGCCTCGGTTGAGGCATTTCTTTTATAATTTATTTCCTTTTTCAAAGTCGGCTACAAACTGCGCCAGTCCGATGTCGGTTAAAGGATGCTTCAGCAATCCCAAAATAGCCGATAACGGTCCGGTCATCACATCGGCACCGATCTTCGCACAGTTAACAATGTGCATGGTGTGGCGCACAGAAGCCGCAAGAATTTCGGTTTCGTATCCGTAGTTGTCATATATCTGGCGAATTTCTTCAATCAGTGCCAGTCCGTCGGTTGATACATCGTCGAGCCGTCCAATAAATGGCGAAACATAAGTCGCACCGGCTTTTGCAGCAAGAATCGCCTGACCCGCTGAAAATACCAGCGTCACATTGGTTTTGATTCCGCGATCCGAAAAATACTTTGCAGCCATTACACCTTCCTTGGTCATCGGCAACTTCACAACAATCTGTTCGTGTAATTCTGACAGCTCCTCGCCTTCGCGAATCATTCCGTCATAATCAAGCGCATTTACCTCGGCACTCACATCGCCATCCACTAAATTGCAGATATCTACGTAGTGT
>JADMKR010000063.1 GCA_015478765.1 Flavobacterium sp. | reverse complement strand
CAAAGCCTGGTTGAATACAGGATTTGGAGCAGGCAACCAAAAACAGGGAAGGTAATCAAGATTACGTTGATCTTTTCTTCAGCGAATTTGAAAGCATCTCTAAAGGAAATACGAAATTAGCCTCTCCGGATATTTTCGCTACACGTACCCTTGGCGATGAGATCACTATCAATATGTCTAATGCCGAGGTTGAAAAAGTGATTCGCCGTAAAGTGGACGAATCGGTTGAAAGCGCCTTTGAAGTTTTGCGCAAGCGTATCGACAAATTTGGCGTTACCCAACCTAATATTCAAAAGCTCGGCCAATCAGGACGTATCCTGGTGGAACTTCCGGGGGCCAAGGACGTAGACAGGATTTCAAACCTGTTGCAAAGTACGGCGCAATTGGAATTTTGGGAAACCTATAAAATCGATGAACTTGGCCAGTTCCTTATGGCTGCCAATGAAACGCTTAAGAACACTGAAGTAAATGCAGTAACTACCGAAAGTACTACAGTTGCTACCGATACCATTGGTTCTTTATTAACAGATACTGCCAAAGACACAACGGCTACCGCAAAAAATCCGCTGTTCGATAAATTTATAGGCCAGGGTGGAGGTCCTATTTTAGGTGTTGTTGCGCCTAAAGATACTGCCGTAATAAACAGTTACCTTAAGCGTCAGGATATTCGCAGTTTGCTACCTGCCGAAATGCGTTTCGCCAAATTTGTTTGGGGAAAACCAACGACAATCACTGGAGAAAACAGTGAGCGTTTTGATGCTGTCGAATTATATGCACTTAAAGGCGGCCGGGACAATCAGGCAGCTATGAGCGGTGGTGTCGTAACCGATGCCAGCGATTCTTTTGACCAAATGGGCCGGCCGTCGGTATCGATGCAAATGAACGGTGCAGGAGCCAGAGCCTGGGAAGCACTAACCAAAAAAGCACACGAAGAGCAAGGTTACATCGCTATTGTTCTTGACGACGTTGTATATTCGGCGCCTAGCGTTTCAAGCGGACCTATTTCAGGTGGGCGTTCTGAGATCTCAGGTACATTTGATATCACCCAAACCAAAGATTTAGCGAATGTGCTACGTGCCGGTAAATTACCTGCCGCGGCGGAAATCGTTCAAAAAGAAGTTGTTGGTCCGTCACTAGGACAAGAGGCAATCGATAACGGTACTAGTTCGGCTTTGATCGGATTATTGCTGATCTCCATTTGGATGATCGTGTATTATGGGAAAGCGGGTTTGTATGCCAACATTGCGCTTGCTGTAAACTTACTTTTCCTTTTTGGTATTCTTGCCAGTTTAGGCGCTGTGCTGACATTGCCGGGAATAGCCGGTATCGTTTTGACGATGGGAACTGCCGTCGATGCCAATATTATCATCTATGAACGTGCGAAGGAAGAAATCAGGAGCGGAAAAACACTCGATGATGCAATCAAAGCAGCATTTAGCTGGACGGGCGCCATGCGTTCAATCGTCGATGCCAACGTAACCACTGTACTTACCGGTATCGTATTATTTGTTCTCGGAACAGGTCCTATCAAAGGATTTGCGACTACGTTATTGATCGGTATCGTTACATCATTGTTTACTGCGATTTTTATCACTAGAATGTTGCTTGATTTAAGCGTGGTGAAAGGTGGCAAACTGACATTTGATACAAGGCTTACCAGAAAGTGGTTTACCAACTTTAATTTCAACTTCCTGAAGTATCGCAAGATTGCCTACGTGATCTCCGGAATCATTGTAATAGGAAGCCTTGTGTCGTTATTTACGTTAGGACTTAATGAAGGTGTTGACTTTAAAGGCGGACGAACGTTCCAGGTTCGTTTCGACAAGCCTGTTTCGCCGGATGCGATCCGTGAGGATTTGTCTGATCCGGCTGTATTTGGAAGTGCCGAGGCAAAAACTTTCGGTGCCGATAATCAAATCCGCATCACAACTAAATATAAAGTAGAAGAATCAGGGCAGGAGGTAGATCTTGAAGTAAACCGATTGCTGTTTGAAACCCTGAAAAAATATTATTCTACCGACATCGATTATGAGCGTTTTGTGGTAATTGATGAAGGCAAGACGTTGGGTATTATGCAGTCATCTAAAGTGGATCCTACCGTTTCAGATGATATACGCACCGATTCTTACTGGGCGGTTCTTACTGCAATGGCAATCGTATTTTTGTATCTGATGTTAAGCTTCAGAAAATGGCAGTTCAGTCTTGCCGCGATCGCTGCCGTGGCACACGATTCGATTTTCGTGCTCGGTATCTACTCATTGTTCTGGAGATATATGCCTTTCAACATGGAAATGGATCAGCATTTTATTGCTGCGATCTTAACGGTTATAGGTTATTCACTGAATGATACGGTTATCGTATTTGACCGGGTTCGTGAATACTTGGGAGGAAAAGCCAAAGGCAACTTCAATCAGATCGTTAATCAGTCTATCAACTCAACATTGTCCCGTACGATCAATACATCGGCTACCGTACTTTTAGTATTATTGATAATGTTTATTTTCGGAGGTGAGTCGATCCGCGGATTCGTATTTGCGATGCTGATCGGTATAGGCGTAGGTACTTATTCGTCCCTGTTTGTCGCTACACCGATATTGTGCGATACAATTCCTGCATCGGAACATAAAAGAATCGAAGCGCTCCACAACGAGCCGCAAGCGTAAACATCATAAAGTTTAATGTAAAAAAGCCCGGTTTTGCCGGGCTTTTTTAGTTGTATATGTTTAAGACTACAGACGACCGATTAACGATGGATGAAACATTGTTTAATGCCGTACGCTGTCACTGTTCTGTCAAGTCAGCGGCCAATGGAACTTTCAAAGTGAGTTCGCTGATCAATGTCAGGATGAATGCGGTGGCTGAATTCAGGTTATTTGATTGAGTAGCTTTTCAGGGGTCACAATGAAGGTTTTCATGTGAATGCCGGTATGATACAGTTTTGAAAAAATTATCCGCGTACCGGCCTGTCTGAAAAGAAAATAAAGTAAAATCCGACTAAAATGAAAGGAATGCTTAACCACTGACCTGTAGAAAGTAATCCCAGTGCGCTTTCAAATCCACCCTGGCTTTCCTTGACGAATTCTACGATAAATCGGACGCTCCACAGCATAACGAGGAAAGTTCCAAACAAAAAGCCCATGCGTTCGCGCAAATCGGTGCGCCAGTACATGAAAAACAGTACTGCGAATACAATGATATAGCCAAAAGCCTCGTATAGTTGTGCGGGGTGCCGCGATGGAACCTGCTCTAAAAGTGCTGCAAATTTCGGGTCGTTAGCAATTGCGTGAAAGGCTGAATTTGGCTCCGGAATTTGTGTTGAGGCCATTGCTTCAGAAGCTGAAAAATGATCCCTTACGAACTGTACTCCAAAGGGAGAAGTGGTTTTAAATCCGATTATTTCTGAATTGAAGAAATTTCCAAGTCGGACGAAAATAGCACCGCTGGCCACCGGAATCACAACGTGGTCCAGTACCCATAGCAATGGTCGCTTCATCACATTTTTACTAAAGAAGTACATGGTAATTATGATCGCGATTGCCGCGCCATGACTGGCAAGTCCCTGAAATCCAGTAAATTCGAACTCGGGCGTAAATCGGAACGGAAGCAATATTTCGGCAGGATGATTCCGGAAATATTCCCAATCGTAAAAAAATACGTGGCCTAACCGTGCGCCCAGCAATGTGGCGAAAACCGTCCATATAAATAAAGTGTCCAGTTTTTCGATCGGCTCGTTTTCGCGATCGAATATTTTTTTCATGATATACCATCCCAGACCGAATGCAACTATAAACATTAGGCTATAATAGCGTATCATAAAAAATCCGAGATCAATTCCTTCCGAAGGATTCCAGGTTATAGCTAATAGATTTGTCATCGTATGTTTGGTTGATTGGTAAAAATAAAGAATTCCGCTTAATGCGGCGATAAATACTGCTATTGATTTGAGTTGGTTTTTGATTGTGGCACCGGGTCATAACCGCTGCCGCCCCAGGGATGGCATTTGCCAATTCTCTTCAGGCCAAGAAACGAACCGTAAAATAAACCGTGTACATGCAGCGCTTCCAGAAAATAGGCCGAACAGGTTGGTTCGAACCGGCAGGTGGCCGGCGTCAGTGGTGAGATGAAGGCTCGGTAAAACCGGATCATCAGTTCCAGTGGCAATATCAGAAGTCTTTTTACTGTCAAATGATTGTAAATGTTGTTTGGTCTTTGCCGTCTTTTAACTGAATTCCAACTGCGAGCAATTCGTCTCTTATTTGATCGGACAGAGCGAAATCTTTGTTGGCCCGGGCGCGGTTCCGCATTGAAATCAGCATTTCCACAACGCTTTCGAGTTTTCCGCTATCTTGCGCGTCGTTCTCTTTTTTGAGTCCTAAAACATCAAAAGTGAACGAGTTTATTGACTCTGTGAAGTCGGACAGATCGGCTGCAGTAAGCGTTTCCTTTCCATCTTTAAGTAAATTGATAAATCGGGCTCCTTCAAAAAGTTGCGCGATCAAAATTGGCGTGTTGAAATCATCGTTCATCGCGTCGTAACATGTCTGTTTCCAGGCTGCGATATCCAATGTGGATGTAGTGGCAGGAGCAATATCCTGTAGGCCATCAACAGCCTCCATATAGCGGATGTACCCTTTCTCGGCTGCAACTATGGCATCGTTGGAGAAATCCAGAACACTTCGGTAGTGCGCCTGAAGCATAAAAAACCGTGCGACCGATGCGCTGAAAGGTTTGCTGAGTATATCATTTTCTCCAGACAAAATTTCGCGTGGCAAAATATTGTTACCTGTCGATTTAGCCATTTTTTTTCCGTTCAGTGTCAGCATATTGGCGTGCATCCAATAATTGACAGGCACCTGGCCGGTGCAGGCTTCGTTTTGCGCTATTTCACATTCGTGGTGCGGAAACTTCAGATCCATACCGCCGCCGTGAATATCGAATTGATTGCCGAGATATTTTGTACTCATTGCCGTACATTCGAGATGCCAACCCGGAAAACCGTCGCTCCATGGCGAGGGCCACCGCATGATGTGCTCGGCTTCGGCTTTTTTCCAAAGTGCAAAGTCCTGCGGATTTCGCTTGTCTGACTGTCCGTCCAAATCCCGGGTGTTAGCCATCATATCGTCGATGTTTCGTCCGCTCAATTTGCCGTAATGGTAGCTTTCGTTAAATTTAACCACATCGAAATATACCGATCCATTTGCGACGTAACCAATTCCATTATCGATGATTGTCTGAATTATCTGAATTTGCTCAACGATGTGTCCGGTCGCGGTAGGCTCGATACTTGGCGGCAGAAAATTGAATTCACGTAAAATGTCGTGAAAATCCAATGTATACCGCTGAACGATTTCCATCGGTTCGAGCTTTTCGACACGCGCTTTTTTCGCTATTTTATCTTCACCGTCGTCAACATCGTCAACCATGTGGCCTACATCGGTTATATTTCGCACATAACGGACTTTATAGCCCAAATGCTGGAGATAGCGAAAAATCACATCGAACGACATAAAAGTGCGTACATTTCCCAAGTGAACATTGCTGTAAACCGTTGGTCCACAAACGTACATGCCAACATTACCCGAATGTATTGGTACGAATGCTTCCTTTTCGCCCGAGAGCGAATTGTAGATTTTTAAGTGTTGGCTGTTGAATAAAGGCATATACCGGGATTTAACGCTAATTAGAAATTTGTTTCCATCTTCACATAATCGAGGAATTCCCTGCGTTTTTGCGGCTCATTGAATTTTCCGCCGAATTCCGATGTGACGGTACTGCTTTCAATATCGCGAATGCCGCGTGAGTTGACACAAAGGTGTTTGGCATCGATAATGCACGCAACATCTTCCGTTTGCAATGCCTGCTGTAATTCT
>JADMKR010000062.1 GCA_015478765.1 Flavobacterium sp. | reverse complement strand
TGTGATTGCTGTGCACCACCACCTTGTGCATACATGGCTTCGGTAGCGTTCTTCCAGGCTGCATTGATCTTATCAAGGGCTGCTTGAACAGAATCCAGATCTTGACTTTGATGCGCCGCTTTCAATTCGGTCAGAGCATCTTCCAGCGCCGATTTATGGTCGGCTGAAATTTTATCTCCAAGTTCCTTCAACTGGCTTTCGGTTTGGAAAATCATACCGTCGGCTTCGTTCAACTTTTCGATACGCTCTTTGGCTTTTTTATCGGCATCCGCATTCGCTTCAGCATCTTTACGCATACGATCGATTTCTTCCTGAGTCAGACCCGATGAAGCTTCGATACGAATATCGTGTGATTTTCCACTTCCTTTATCAGTTGCAGAAACTTTGATGATACCGTTGGCATCTATATCAAAAGTTACTTCAATTTGCGGAACACCACGTGGCGCCGGTGGAATTCCGTCAAGGTGGAATCTACCTATTGTTTTGTTGTCGGTCGCCATCGTTCGCTCACCTTGAAGCACATGGATTTCAACACTTGGCTGCGAATCGGCAGCGGTTGAAAATACCTGCGACTTCTTAGTCGGGATCGTAGTATTGGCTTCGATAAGTTTCGTCATAACACCACCCATAGTTTCGATTCCCAGTGAAAGTGGCGTAACATCAAGAAGCAATACATCTTTTACATCGCCTGAAAGTACACCTCCTTGAATAGCGGCACCAATGGCTACAACTTCATCCGGGTTTACTCCTTTTGACGGTTTTTTTCCGAAGAATTTTTCAACTTCTTCCTGAATTCTTGGCATACGGGTCGATCCACCAACCAGAATCACTTCATCAATATCCGATTTGGAGAGTCCGGCGTCTTTTAAAGCTTTCGCAACCGGTTCCATCGAACGTCGCACAAGGCTGTCGGCTAATTGCTCGAATTTAGAACGAGACAATTTCTTAACAAGGTGTTTCGGGCCTGATGCCGTAGCTGTTACGTATGGTAAGTTGATTTCGGTTTCAGATGAAGATGACAGTTCAATTTTTGCCTTTTCAGCAGCTTCTTTCAAACGTTGCAGCGACATTGGATCAAGACGCAGATCAATACCTTCTTCCGATTTAAATTCGTCGGCCAACCAATCGATGATCACCTGATCGAAATCGTCACCTCCAAGGTGAGTATCTCCGTTGGTAGACAGTACTTCGAATACTCCGTCACCTAATTCAAGGATCGAGATATCAAATGTTCCACCACCTAAATCATAGACAGCTATTTTCTGATCTTGACCTTTCTTGTCCAAACCGTAAGCTAATGCAGCGGCGGTAGGCTCATTGATGATTCGCATAACTTTCAATCCTGCAATCTCTCCTGCTTCTTTAGTTGCCTGACGTTGCGCATCGTTGAAGTAAGCTGGTACAGTGATTACGGCTTCGGTAACCGGCTGTCCTAAATAGTCCTCGGCAGTACGCTTCATTTTCTGCAACGTCATGGCCGATAATTCCTGTGCAGTATAAAGACGTCCATCAATATCAACGCGTGGCGTATTGTTGTCACCCTTTTTTACTGTGTAAGGAACTCTTTTTGCTTCTTCCTGAGTCTCTTCAAAAGTATGACCCATGAAGCGTTTGATAGATGAAATCGTTTTTGTCGGATTTGTCACAGCCTGTCTTTTGGCAGGATCTCCAACTTTAATTTCGCCACCTTCCACGAAAGCGATTACCGATGGCGTTGTTCTTTTTCCTTCAGAATTAGGAATTACAACCGCTTCGCTTCCTTCCATTACAGAAACACATGAGTTGGTAGTACCTAAGTCAATTCCGATTATTTTACCCATTTTAATTTATTTTGATTTGTATTCGTTTAATATTTGGATCGAGCCGGTTTTGACAATCATTATGCCAACCGGCCTGCATTGGGATATTGTCAGTCAGGACGCAAATTAATCTGACATTATGACACCAGGACCTTAAAGTAAGTTTGTTTATCTTTAGAGTAACCTTAAAACAGGATAATGGAAAATATCTTTTTTGACAGTTGGAGCAGTATAATCCGGACGTTGATCATTACTGTAACCTTAGAAATGACCGGCGATTTAACCGTCGTCAAAAATATGCACTCGAACCCAGCCTGAAACTTTTATGAATGTTCACAAAAAATACCAAATGAAAACCTCTAAATTTATCTTTCATCGATTTTGCGCAATTATAGTATTGTGGGCGTTTGCCTCGTGTCAGTCAGAAAAAAAGAAAGAAGAACCTATTCCGGAAAGAGTTCGTGATACCGTAACCCACAATACTGAAGTGGCACCTGTCGCAAATAAAACATTTGAAAACCAGCGTTTTAAAGATGTCACGATATCGCCTGTTAGCGATACTGTGTTTCGAATTCAAGGAAAAGGACAAATTTTTGAGGCCAATTTCGGATGGTTTATTGAAGACGGACACAATATTCTTAGTGAAGGTTCTGAAATGACCGATGCGGGCGCACCTGAATGGGGAAGTTTCGATTTTACGGTTTCGGCCAAAAAAGCCCGGCAGAACTCTACGCTGCATATTGTCTTATTTGAAACAAGTGCCCGCGACGGGAGCAAACAGCACGAATTGCCGATTCCTTTAAAATAGAATCGGTTTATCTCGTAAAGTATAGTATACCGACTTATTTTTTTTAAGTCGGATAAGAAAAATTATATTTGCCTCAAATGCAATTATTGTAATGGAAGAATGTATCTCTGTTTTTGACATGCTAAAAATTGGTGTGGGTCCGTCAAGCTCCCACACCCTTGGTCCGTGGCGCGCCGCAGAAAGATTTCTCGCTGAATTGCGTGCCAAAGGCCTGCTTTCAAAAACAGAGCGTATCAAAGTGGATTTATATGGATCGCTCTCACTAACCGGCAAAGGCCACGCCACTGATTTGGCTGTAATGCTCGGCCTTAGCGGTCAGGATCCCGAAACGATTCCGATTAAAAACATTCAGGGTATCGTCAGGAAAATTGAAGAATCCCAGGAGATTGTCCTTGGTAATGAATTTACAATTTCATTCTCGTTTCTTCAGGACATTGTCTTTAACCGAAACTTCCTGCCTTTCCATGCAAACGGAATGACCTTCACTGCATATACTGCAACTAAACATTTTTCCTCGACGTTTTATTCGATCGGTGGCGGCTTCGTTGTGAAGGAAGAGCGAGCAAATGCGCTGAAAAAGAACGAAATCAAATGCGCTTTCCCGTATATGATTCAGAACGCGGCCCAATTACTTGAATTTGCAACTTCGGAGAACAAAATGATATCGGAGATCGTTTACGAAAATGAGCGCTCGATGCGTCATGACGACGTGATCCATCGGGAACTGATGCGCATCTGGGAAACTATGCTCGAATGTATGTATATCGGCTGCCATTCGGAAGGAATATTACCAGGCGGATTAAACGTGCGCCGCCGGGCTTTCGATATGCACCAAAATTTGATCGGATTGGCAAATTATACCAATCCGCAGCAATGGCTCGAGTCAATCCGCGGAACTGAAGTCAAATTCCGCCAAATATTGAAATGGGTTAGTTGTTTTGCACTCGCGGTCAATGAGGTAAATGCTGCGTTGGGCCGTGTCGTGACGGCGCCCACAAACGGAAGTGCCGGCGTTATACCGGCAGTCATGATGTATTACCTGGTTATTGAAAATCACCAGGCTGGCGAAAAAGAAATCAAGCAGTTCCTTATGGTTGCCGGCGAAATTGGAAGCATATTCAAAAAAGGTTCGACAATTTCTGCTGCTATGGGCGGCTGCCAGGCTGAAATCGGCGTTTCATCAGCCATGGCCGCCGCCGCACTTTGCGAGGTCATGGGTGGTAGTCCGGCGCAGGTTTTAATGGCTGCCGAAATTGCGATGGAACATCATTTAGGAATGACGTGCGATCCTATTGCCGGACTGGTTCAAATTCCGTGCATAGAACGTAACACAATGGGCGCGATCAAAGCGATAAATGCCGCTGAACTCGCGATGGAAACCGATCCGCGCAATGCGAAAGTTCCTCTTGACAAAGTAGTCGACACCATGTGGCAAACTGCCCGCGATATGAATACCAAGTATAAAGAAACGTCTGAAGGTGGACTTGCAGTTGCGGTGAATATGGCGGATTGCTGATTATTGCAGTTTGGTGGATTTGCCAACTTTCAAAGTGATTTGGCGTTGCGGATGTATGAAATCTATCTTTGTTTTATCGGCACTGACAGTCATCTCGGTGATCCCTTCCTGATTTCGTAAGGTGTAATCCTGGATTCTTCCACTGTCGTTAGATTCACTCTTTACTATTTCATAGGTTAGTTTTGTATCGGAAAGAAATAATACAACTTCTTTCTTGCCACTGTCGATGAAAACAAACGAATATTCGGTTCCTGAAAGATCACATCCCACAGCTGTAAATGGTTTATTGTCTATACAATAATGTTGAACGTTATAGATTTTATCCTGAGCTAACATTCCGCTCGTGAAGAGTAACATGGCCAATAGCTTTTTCATATATGTAGTTTTGACCCGCACATTACAAAAGCTACGCCACTAATAAATTTAAAATTTTACAAAAAAAAAAGCCAGATCGAAACCTGGCCTTTGAGAGTATGTCTTAGGTGTTACAATCCGGATAATTCGAATACGAAATAATTCATCATCTGCAATACCGCATCATCTTCATCGGAACCTCCGCCATGCGTATGGAAAGACGAATAGAATACGCCACCCTGATTATATTGAAACGTAAATGCGAGACTTTTTCCTGATGCAACATTTCCGGAATATGTAAAATCTTCGGCTAGCAGCCAATTGGTTACATTATCTGAATCGAATGTATCGACCATTTGCCATCCACCAAGAAAATTATCGACCAAAACCGAAGGCGAGACTACGATTCCTTGATTGGCAAGCCATGCCTCAAGATCCGCATTAAATACCTGGGCATTGATGGGATCGCCCGATCCTGCCCGCTCAGGTGTTGCAAACGTCAAATAATCCTCTGCGTCGAACATCGATTGGATATACGAATACATCCAGTCGGTCGCATACACGATTCCCCCATTTGAGATATAATTTTTTAGATTGGTAGTAGCAATTGTATCGTCGTCAAAAGCGTCTGTCGCGCCGCAATTCAAAAATATGATATCGTAATTGTCGAGCAGGTCGCTGTCATGCAGTAAGTCATTGAAGTTAAAATCCACATTGGAAGGCAGGCTGGTCGACCGTCCAGCAACCTGGCCGTCACGCGGGCCATGAAAGTGCGCTGCTCGGTTGCCCGAACTACTTCCGTTGATGATGTCGAACGCAGGTTCATTGGTGAGCGGATTTACTACGCCGATACCTACCAACACCTGTTCAATATTGTCATAACTTCCGGTAACTACCGCTATTGAGGGAAATATATCAAGTTCCCCTTCTGTAAGCTGAAGATCATAGTCTTCCCGTAAATCAACTGAGAATTCTTTCATGAATTTGCCTTTACTAAGCTGTACTTCCAGCATCGCCTCAGGCAGCCCTGTGATTTCGAAAGTACCGATGGCACTCGTTGTCTGACTCGCAATCAGGACATCATCCTTAAAAATCTTAACATGCGCCCTGGAAATTGGAAAATTACCGTTGGGCGAAAATACAGTTCCTGAAATCTTCAGGACGCCGCTATCCGACGTTACATTTTCATCGTCATTATTGCAGGAAACAGTAACAATGCAGAGAAGAACAAAGAGTTTGTAGATATTTTTCATACTGAAATGGTTTAGGTCATAAATCTACAAATATTTTTGTCTTTTCAAAATGCAAAAGACTGATAATTTAGAAGTTAGCAATTTTCACCGAGGATTTTTGTGGTTTTATCGAGAACTGATTTATAGTTTGAGCCTGGTGTCGATTATATGTACGATTTTCCATACAGTTGCATCACGATACAACTGGAAAGAATTC
>JADMKR010000061.1 GCA_015478765.1 Flavobacterium sp. | reverse complement strand
TGTATTTGTATTTGGCACCACCGCCAGATTGGTGGTTTCGCCTGTGGCCATATTGGTAAGCAAAAACGCAAATGCATCCGAAAATTGACACTGGAAATTACCGTATTCTTCCGATGCGAAAACGAACTCGAAATTGAAATTGGACGATATCGGCATAAAATCAAACTCCAGCACCGTCGCGTTGGTGGAAATCATCGGGACTCCTGCCTGTGCCAAAGTTGCTTCCAAATCGGCGTCGCCGGCCCAGTTGGCAGCACCGTCATTAAGATGGGTAGTATTCGGACCTGCAACGCTTGTGGCATTGCCGGTACTCATGATGACACCGCCCTGCATTGGGAAATTCGGATTGGTATTGGTAAAAAAGCCCAGTCCGTTTGATGAACCATAAGCGGTTCCCGTACGCCACGAAATGTTGGTGGCCATCGTACATGGGGAATTGATCAGCACGGTGTTAACCAGCTGTGGCACCGAATACGTTGAAGTATCGACTATCAACGCCTGGGAAAAGACCGGCACGGAAGATAACAGTAGTAGGGTAAGTAAAATTTTTTTCATGCGATTTGAGTAAAGGGATGTAATGTAATTTGACGCTACAAATATGCGGGGATATCCGACGAAATGCAAATAAAATCGACGAAATGCATATAAATTGAAAAAAAATGGGAATTTTTCTTACATGAACAATGTTTGCAATAGCAGTTTTTTGGAAAATCGCAGGCAGTTGCGGGGCAGCTGTACTAACTCGCTGATTTCTAAATGCTGATAGTAACCCAATCCTATTCGAAAATTTGATTTTTAAGTTCTATATTAAAAGGTAGATCGAGTTCGCAAAATCTGATTATTAACTATCTTTGCACGCTTAAATAAATTATCATGTCATTATCTGAAATTCTACGTCCGAAAATCGCCGAGGCGGTACAGTCCCAATTTGGTGTTGCATTCGATAAAATTGAATTTCAAGCCACACGTAAAGATTTCGACGGAGATATTACCGTTGTGATTTTTCCTTTACTGAAATTGGTAAAATCATCTCCGGCCGATATTGGGAATAAGATTGGTGAATTCCTGTTGCAGACCGCGCCCCAAGTGCGTTCTTATAACGTCGTATCGGGTTTTTTGAACCTGGTTGTTGCCGATGAGTTTTACACCGAATCATTTGAAAAAATGCGTCAGGACGAAAATTTCGGAATTGCACCGGTAACTTCAGAGAAAGCCGTGATGGTCGAATATTCGTCGCCTAATACCAACAAACCTTTGCACTTGGGCCACGTACGCAATAATTTACTGGGTTATTCGGTTGCTGAAATCCTGAAAGCGGCCGGACATAAAGTTTATAAAACTCAAATCATCAACGACCGCGGCATTCATATATGTAAATCGATGGTCGCATGGAAAAATTTCGGTGAAGGCGCCACGCCCGGGAGCACAGCGCTCAAAGGCGACAAACTCGCAGGCGCTTTTTACGTCAAATTCGATCAAATTTACAAAGAACAAATCGCCACTCTAATCGCCGAAGGTGCATCTGAAGATGAGGCAAAAAAGCAAGCACCCATCATGCGTGAAGCGCAACAAATGCTTCTCGACTGGGAGGCGGGAAAACCGGAAGTACTATCACTTTGGAAGAAGATGAACGCATGGGTCTACGAAGGTTTCCGTCAAACGTATGAGAACCTGGGTGTCGACTTCGATTCGTATTATTATGAAAGCGATACCTATTTGCTGGGTAAAGAAGTTGTGCAGATCGGATTGGAAAAAGGCGTGTTTGAGCGCGACCCCGACGGTTCCGTATGGATCGATTTAACCGATGAAGGCCTCGATCGTAAAATTGTCTTGCGATCTGATGGGACCGCCGTATATATGACCCAGGATATCGGTACGGCCATCCAGCGTGTAAAAGATTTTCCCGATGTAGGCGGAATGGTTTACACTGTCGGGAACGAGCAGGACTATCACTTTAAAGTACTGTTCCTGATTCTCAAGAAACTCGGATTCAATTGGTCGGAGAATTTATTTCACCTGTCCTACGGAATGGTCGATCTCCCGTCGGGAAAAATGAAAAGCCGGGAAGGCACTGTGGTCGATGCTGATGATTTGATGGCCGAAATGACGTCTACCGCCAAAGCACTTTCCGAAGAACTCGGAAAACTTGATGGATATTCCGATACCGAAAAGAACAAACTGTACAATATAATTGGTTTGGGCGCACTCAAATATTACATACTGAAGGTAGATCCCAAAAAACGCATTTTGTTCAACCCCGAAGAATCGGTTGATTTTGCCGGCAACACCGGACCGTTTATACAATATACCTATGCGCGGATTCAATCGATTATCCGTAAAGCCGATTTCGATATCGCGGCAAGTGCCGGCCGAACTGGGTTGCATCCAAAGGAAAAGGAATTGATCAAATTGCTGACACAGTACCCGTCGGTAATTATTGCTGCGGCCGAAAACCACAGTCCGGCGCTTATTGCGAATTACACTTACGAACTCGTCAAAGAATACAATTCGTTTTATCAGTCGGTTCCGATCATTGGCGCTGACGAATCATCGGACCGCATTTTTCGGGTACAACTATCAAAAAAAGTAGGTAGTGTAATCGCATCAGCATTTAAACTTTTAGGCATTGAAGTGCCTGAACGGATGTAGTATATGGAGTCAAAATCGTATTTTCTTAAATCGTATTTGATACTGATACTTTCCGTATTCCTTTTTCTTGGATTGCGGGAAATACTTCCGGAAAGGTTATTTTCAGCGACACCCGTCACCGGTAAAAATATGCTGATCGACAGCATGTTGCTCGACGCATTGGAACAGCAGGATCTGTCGGCAACCAACGATCAAATAGCAGAGGACGCAAAATCATCACCAAAAGTAGTTTATCCGGAAACACAAGGACTTCGATTTCCGTCTGAAAAATATGACGACTACCACGGTTATCAGTATATGATGTCGTTTTTTGAGGATTTGCTGGAACATGAGAAATCCGGAAAAGGCAATATCAGAATTGCATATTTTGGCGATTCGATGACCGACGGCGATATGATTGTACAGGATTTCCGCAGTAATTTTCAGCAGGATTTTGGCGGAAGTGGTGTCGGATTTGTATCGATCACTTCTGAATCGGCTGCCTCACGAAGTTCGATTTCGCACCAGTTCTCGAACAATTGGAAAACGCAATCGTATCTTAATGTGAAGTATCCACGAAAACCGTTCGGGATAAATGGACATGTTTTTTTTGCTGCCGATACCTCCCGTCCCGCGTGGGTTAATTATAAAGGCGGACTTCGGAAATTGACCTCACAACTCCCTAATCCAACATTATTTTACGGCCGATCTTCAAACCAGCACGGAATTGTGCGATTGACTTCGGGACGCGACACCATAATAAGAACCCTGCAACCTAAATCGATGCTTAATACAATCAGCTTTTCGGACGCAGCTTTGAAAAGTCTGAAGGCCGAATTCGTACAGGCCGACTCCATTCCGCTGTACGGTTTCAACTTTGATGACGGCGTTGGCGTACATGTCGACAATTTCTCACAACGCGGCAATTCGGGCATCCCAATTTCGAAATTTGATGTTTCGTTGATGACAGCCTTTCAGCAAAAATTGGATTACGACCTCATAATTTTACACTACGGTACCAATGTGCTCAATTACGGTACGAAAAGTTACGGCTGGTATGAAAAAAGCATGACAAAAACCGTTGGCAGGCTTCGCCAATGTTTTCCGGGCGTTCCGATTCTTATTGTTTCCACTGCCGACAAGGCCACGAAATACGACATGGAAATGAAAACCGATTCGGCCGTCGTTCCCTTAGCATCGGCACAGCGACGGTATGCATTGCAAACACAATCGGCTTTCGTAAACTTATACACACTGATGGGAGGCGACGGTTCGATGGTGAAGTGGGTCGAGAATGAAACGCCGGCACTTGCCAATAAAGATTATACGCATTTTAATTATCAGGGTTCGCGGAAAATTGGGCGCCTCTTATACAGTCAGATAATGGATGGTTTTACCCAGTATAAAAAGTTGCGCGGTGTGCCACGAGTCACTCCAGAGAACCGTATCGACAGCACCAATACTAATACAGCATCGCTAAATGACTAGGTTTTTACTATTGATGGTTATTTGTACCCATACTTTGAACGCGCAGTCCGATTCAGTAACCGATTCACCATACGTGCAAAACGAAATTATCCATTTGGCCGAAATCGAAAGTTTTTACAATAAGCTACGTGCATTGCAGCAAAAGCAGCCGTCGAAGATCAATATTGTGCATATTGGCGATTCGCATATCCAGGCGGATTTGATGACCAATGCCACTCGCAAACAACTTCAAAACGTTTTGGGAAATGGCGGCCGAGGTTTTGTTTTTCCGCATTCGCTGGCCAAGACGAATGGCTCGTCAGATGTTCGATTCACATCAAACATTTCCTGGGAGAGCCAGCGCAATATTTATCCGGCAGGAAGCATGGCCGTTGGTTTGAGCGGAATTGGTCTTGAAACAGACAGAAGTGATTTCGCTATCGAGATGAAGCTCACCGACAGTTTGCGGTTCAATACAATACGGTTGATTATGCCAGAAAATAACGGGAACTTTTCAGTAGCGGTCGAAAAACACAAGACATCCATTCAAAGCGAAATCCCAAAAAATATAAGCCACCGCATCAAAAAGGGCGATGCGCTATCGTCGATTGCCGTCAGATACAATGTGTCGGTAAAAGAGATAAAACTGGCGAATAACCTTAAATCCGATGCTATCCGTGCGGGGAAAATGCTAAAAATCCCCACATCGGGCAAGGCTAAAACTATCGACAGTTTCCAATATATACCTTTATCGATGCGAACTGATTCAATTTCGCATTATTATTACAGCGAACTCCCATTGAATAGGATTGCGCTGGTTCCTTCCGGCAGCAAACCTTTTAATCTAAACGGAATCGTGTTGGAAAATGACGAGAACGGAATCGTATATCACAACATCGGGGTTAACGGAGCTAAATTTTCCGATTTCAACAAATATCCGTTGTTTTTTGATCAGCTGAAATCATTGACTCCCGATTTGATGATCGTCTCTCTGGGTACCAATGAATCGTTTGATAAATTAGATGCCGCGACTTTTAAAAATGAGCTGCAACAATTTGTGCAAAATATTCGAAGCCGTTATCCGAACATTGACATTTTGGTTATCACGCCGCCGCCGTCACTGTTTAACCGGCGAAGCGAAAATGCTTTCGTGAAAGAATATGCCGAAGCGATTTTATCGGCCGGACCTTCAAACTTTGCCGTTTACGATTTGTATTCCATTCTTGGCGGGCACGGCGGGATTTCCGCAAATATTAAACAGGGCCTACTTGGCAGCGACCGAGTTCACTACACCAAAGACGGATACATTGCGCAAGGAAATCTGTTGGCCGATGCTATCATGAAGTCATTACCGAATAACTAATGGAATTGATTGACGTACAATCGTATGTGGCGAGCAATTGGCAGCAATGGTTGCTCTACGATCCGAAAAGGCCCATACTGTTCAATTCGGGTTTGTTCCTGGCCATTTTCCTGATTTTCTACGCATTGTATATAATGATAGCCAGCGCAAAGACCTATGCGTTGCGCAATATTTATGTAGTTGCATTTTCGCTGTTTTTCTATTATAAATCAAGTGGCTTGTTTTTTCTGCTGCTGATTTTTACCAGCGTTTTTGACTATAACATCGGCCGATTGATGTATACCGAAGGGCAGCAACGAATTCGAAAGTTTTATTTGCTGATCAGCGTCTTCGTTAATTTGGGATTGCTGGCGTATTTTAAATATACTAACTTCTTTATCGATAATTATAATGGGATTTTCGACAGCCAGATAACATTTTACGATATCATCCTGCCGGTCGGAATTTCATTCTATACATTTCAGTCGATGAGTTATATCATTGATATC
>JADMKR010000060.1:30863-37655 GCA_015478765.1 Flavobacterium sp. | reverse complement strand
CACCTTTATGCCCAACGGCTTAAACTTGTCGACCGATTGTTCCCATTTTGCAACCACATCGCCCAGAAAGGAATTGTCGATGGCCGTTTCATTTTCGGAAAATACGTGAGAAAGGCTGTTGGGATAAATTCCGATGGCGGAGGCCGATATTAGTTGGCGAACATTATGCGGATTATTCTTTAATGTTTTAAATAACAGATTTGCCGACAGTATCCGACTCTCGATAATTTCCTGCTTATACGACTGGGTCCAGCGCTTTGAGATCGAGGCTCCTGCCAGGTGTACAATCACGTCTACACCAAGCATGCAGTTTTGATCTATTTTACCTTTTGCCGGATTCCAATAGAAACCTTTGGTGCCGGGCATATCATCGAAGTCGGTTTGAGTTGTGAGATAGTTGATTTCAAAATTTTCAGCGATCAGCCGAGATTGCAGTTGTGTTCCGATCAGACCGGTGGCGCCCGTAATTAAAACTCTCATTATCCATTATTTGATAACAAAAATAGGCCTAGCCAGACGATTTACCGCTAGTCTTAAGTAAGGTTTAACTCACTCGTCTGCGCAATGTCCATTCGAAATCCATTTCGGAAACAATTTCGCCAGCTTCATTTGTTCCTATCGATTTCATCCAGCACGTCACCCCTTCTCCGGTCGTAGTGGCTTTCTGAATCGCATCGCGAATCTCGTTGCCGCCATGGCATGAAAATGTTAACAAGCCTGTCGCTTTCTTTGAAAAAGATGATTTATTGCTGGCGACCAACATTGAAATTGGCGTATTCGTATTACGGATTTCGGTCATTACCAACGCACCTGTAGATAACTCTGCCGCCATCGCCTGCACGGCAAAATACATCGAATTGAATGGATTTTGGTTGATCCAGCTATGTTTTACGGTTACCAGGCAGGAAGTAGAGTTCAATGATTTGACGCGCACGCCGCATAAGAATGCCGACGGAAGTTTAAACATAAGATAACGATTCAGTTGACGGGGCGTGAGGTTCATGGCAAATGGTTTACGCAAATATAGCGAATGCAAACCTATTTGACTTTTGTTAAAATTAAGTTAATATTGAGTACTATGCGAAACAAGATACTGGCTTTTGAACATATATTTGCATAAGAAATTACTATATACTTTTAATCATGGATTCAAATAATACAAAAAGCTACGCTACTCTAATTCATCTGAGTGCACTTACACAGTACTTCATTCCCTTTGGCGGATTTATATTCCCCATCTTATTGTGGAGTGCCAAAAAACAATCGCCTTTTGTAGATCATCACGGAAAGCAGGTTATCAACTTTCAATTAAGTGTCTTACTGTACTCACTTATAATGGGGATGATTGCAATTCCGGTGCTTCTTTTTACGGTTTTCCGCGATATGCCATTTGAAACAATCATCAACGGACCGCACTTTTCGGACGGCGACTTCACACCGGCCAAGCTCACCGGGATAGCAATAATTGCAATTGTGGCAATCGTTATTTTTGCTTTTTTGAAAATAGCCGAATTCTTTCTCTTAATATGTGGCGCTGTAATGGCGTCCAACGGCAAACTTTACCGATATCCGTTTACTATCGGTTTCATCAATACATTCGACCGCATCCCGGCCGAATCAGCCGATACTCCGCCAAATCCTGATCACACCGCCTATGGAACATAACTAAATCATCAATCATCAATCAATCATCAATCAATCATCAATCAAAAAAACGAACAATGAAACAATCACAATCAACTGCTGTATGTCTGCAATCGGATTAAAAATGAATAAATGAAGTGGCCACCCGATCAGTGCCATATTGGCTAAACAGGACATTAATTAAAAAAAAGGAAAATCATGAATATTGAAAACACAAAAGCTCAAATGCGCAAAGGTGTTCTGGAGTTCTGCATCCTGTGTGTTTTAAAGGAAAAAGACGCATACACTTCGGAAATCCTGGAAACTCTTAAAAACGCAAAATTACTGGTGGTCGAAGGAACGGTTTACCCGTTGTTGACACGGCTAAAAAATGATGGCCTGTTACACTACCGCTGGGAAGAATCAACATCGGGGCCACCCCGAAAATATTACGGACTGACCGAAATTGGCCAGGCCTTCCTCAACGAACTTAATGGCACCTGGGTCGAATTGTCGGATGCCGTGAATATCATAACCAATCAAAAATAAAAGTCATGAACAAAACTGTAAACATAAACTTAGGCGGCATGTTCTTTCATATTGATGAAGATGCTTTCCAAAAATTGACACGATATTTCGATGCCATTAAGCGATCACTGACCGATTCAACCGGACAGGACGAAATCATAAAAGATATCGAAATGCGAATCGCCGAAATCATTTCGGAAAAACATACCAGCGATAAACAAGTCATCAATCTTAAAGAAGTGGATGAAGTGATCGCCATCATGGGCCAGCCGGAAGACTACCGGATCGAAAATGAACCGGGAGAAGGAACACAACCCAATTATAACTATGGGCGGCAGACTAAAAAATTGTACCGCGACACTGAAAAAGGCATGATTGGCGGCGTTTCCCGCGGACTCAGTCATTACATCGGATTGGATACCGTATGGATCCGAATTATATTCATCGCACTGTTCATCCTGAGTTACGGTATCGGTCTGTTGGTTTATATCATTTTGTGGATAGCCACGCCGGCCGCAGTCACTACCGCTGAAAAATTGGAAATGACGGGCGAACCGGTGAACATTTCAAACATTGAGAAGAAAGTCCGCGAGGAGTTCGACAATTTATCCGATAAATTCAAAAACGGAAATTATGACCACGTGGGAAAGCAGGTAAAAACCGGTTTTGAAAGAGCCGCCGGTAGAGTTGGCGATGCCCTGCTTGTAGTCTTTAAAGCTTTCGCCAAGGTTTTGGGAGCGATGATTGTGGTATTCTCGGCAGTAACATTGGCATCAATGATCGTGGGCCTCTTTACATTGGGTTCCACATCGTTAATCGACTTGCCATGGCACAATTATGTCGATGCGGTAAATTATACCGATATTCCGTTGTGGATCATCGCACTTTTGTTCTTCTTTGCATGCGGAATTCCGCTATTCTTCCTATTCATTTTAGGCATGAAACTGTTGGTGAACAATCTGCGTTCTATCGGATCGGTTGCCAAATACACGTTACTTGCTTTGTGGCTCATAGCCGTTGCGTCATTAATTGCCATCGGCGTAAAGCAAGCAACTGAAATGTCGTTCGAGGGTAAAGTCGTGCAAAAGGAAACACTGGCGATCCTTCCGTCGGATACCTTGCACATTAAATTTGCCTACAATGATTTTTATGCAAAAAATGTCGAGCGGGAACACAATTATTTGTTCTCCCAGGATGAAAACGGAACTGAATTGATTTACTCCAACATGGTTGAGTTCCAGATTTTACCTACCGATGCAACGCAGCCTTACATGCAAATCGAGCGCGAAGCAAGTGGGAAAACTTTCCAGGAAGCGAAGCGCAGAGCCGAAAAAATCAGATATTCATACAAAATAGAAGGTAATCGTATTACTTTGGATAACTATCTGCTAACCGATATTGCCAGTAAATATCGAGACCAGGAAGTAAAAATATTTCTATATCTTCCGAAAGGCGTTTTGCTAAAGCCAGACAGCAGCATTCAGGATTATGACGATTCTGACGACGGGTTTTTCAATCTGCATTATTCAGGCAATTATCTTTATCAAGTGGGCGAAACTACAATAAACTGTGTGGATTGTCCGCCAGACGAAGCAGATTTTGACGAAGAATACAACGGAAGCGACGACGCCACTATTACCATTGATAAAGACGGAATAAAAATTCAGGAAAATTCGTCCGATAGCACAAAACAATCGTTCACAGGCCTGAAGATAAACGAACAGGGAATCATTATTAAAAACCAGTAATCATGACCAAGCTAATCATCACCTTCACCAAAGCAGTAATCGCATTTGTATTGGCAGTCGTTTTCAGTTCGTGTAATTTTTCGGCCAATTTTGGCAACGGAGTCAAAGGAAGTGGAAACATCACAACGATAACCCGGGCTGTTACGGCCGATTTCAAAAGCATTGAAGTGCGTAACGGCATAAACGTTATAGTCTCACAATCGGATTCGGAAGCGATATCAGTGACCGCA
Source organism: Flavobacterium sp. (assembly GCA_015478765.1). Taxonomy (GTDB): domain Bacteria; phylum Bacteroidota; class Bacteroidia; order Flavobacteriales; family Flavobacteriaceae; genus Flavobacterium. The sequence continues at coordinate 33,526 of JADMKR010000060.1, read as the reverse complement.
GATGATAATTTGATTCCGCTCATCCGCACCGAAATCCAGGATGGCGTGTTATTGATATCGTCGTTCGAGAGCTATAACTCACGGGAAACGCCGCTTGTGCGTGTCGCCATGCCTTCAATTGAAAGTTTAGTGGTAACCGGCGGCTCGCATCTCGAAAGTTCGGGTGTATTTATAAGCGAAGATCTCACAATAAAATCGGCTAGCGGCAGCACCCTGGAATTAACGGTTGAAGCCGAAAAACTTTCAATTGAAACGGCCGGCGGAAGCAGCGCCGAAATAAAGGGCAAGGCAATCCACCTCGAAACTTCGTCTGCCAGCGGAAGTACCCTCGATGCTGGATCGCTTCAGGCAAATTATGTAACCACCGAATCATCCAGTGGAAGCAGCACTGTGATTCATCCATTAATCACCTTATCGGCTAAAGCGACCAGCGGAAGCTCGATCAACTATGTAAATGTTCCGAAAACCTTTAAAAAAGAATCAAGCTCGGGCGGAAGTATTTCCAAACGATAAATAACTAACTGCCACCTTCACAGGTGGCATTTTTTTTAGTGTTTTTTTGTCAGTGTGAATTTTTCCTATATCTTTAATTTCCCCAAGTCATTATTAAAAGTTGTACAATCCATATTGTGTGGGAAATTAGCCGCTATGCGTAGAAAATTTTGGGGACTTCAGCGCCATCCGATTCTGTATTATATACGATATATATTACTTGCGAAAAACACCCGCAAATCTGAAGCGGAATTGGTGGGCCGTTTTGACAAGGTGAACCAAATATCAGACATTCCCAAACTGTACTTCGAAGTAAATAAGACTATCGGCATCAGCGATGACGCCGACGAGTTCGACAAAGCACTCCAAATTTCGAGTTTTCTCCGAAGCCGCACACCTGTCGGACCTTCACTTAGCAGCTCATCGAAACGAACCTTATACGGCATGCTTTACGGTAAAGGCGGCGTGTGCAACGATTTTTCAATGGTATTCAACAATTTCTGCCTGATCAATAATATTCCGTCTAAAGAATGGAACTGCGTCGATAGATTTTATAAAACCACCTACGGTCACACCTTCAACGAAATCTTTTCGAGCCGTCACCAAAAGTGGATCGCCATCGATTCGCATAAAGGGATCTATTTTTTGGACAATGACAATTCTCCGATGTCCGTTATAGAATTATTCGAAAGTCTGCGTAATCACCAACCCTTACGGCTCGCCTATATATCAGGATACAGACCGCCGAATCCAGAAAGGCTGAAACATGTATTTTCGGGAAAATCAATTCCATTTGTCACTCATAATTATAAGGCAGCAGTCGTAGATAATTATCTGGAAAAATTTCAGTCACTGCCAATGTTTCTCATCAATGCACTGCTGATTCTACAGAGGAAGAACTATTCCTTTGTCTTCGTCCTGGACGATTATAGGCGGCAGCTCCTGCCCGAATCACTGCGTAATGCATGAAAAAGTAATGCACTGAAAATAAAAAAGTCCCGAAATCGGGACTTTCTATTATTCTAACGAAGCAAGATATCGCTCGGCATCCAGGGCTGCCATACAACCGGTTCCGGCTGCGGTAATTGCCTGGCGGTACACGTGATCGGCCGCGTCGCCCGCGACAAAAACACCCTCGATGTTAGTTTTGGAAGTACCCGGTACATTTATAATATAGCCCGTTTCATCCAATTTTAGAAAATCTGCAAAAATGTCGGTGTTCGGCTTATGACCAATCGCCACGAAAAATCCTGTGGCCGGTATTTCACTGACTTCAGTCGATGTTTTATCAATAACCTTTACGCCGGTTACCACTTGTCCGTCACCCAGGACTTCAAGTGTTTCCGTGTTCAACCGTATTTCAATGTTTTCGGTTTTGCGAACGCGCTCCTGCATAATTTTCGACGCGCGGAACTGTTCACTTCGGACCAACATCGTCACTTTTTTACAAAGTTTCGAAAGGTAATGCGCTTCCTCACAGGCCGAATCGCCAGCTCCAACGATCACCACTTCCTGATTGCGATAGAAAAAACCGTCGCATACCGCGCATGCCGATACGCCACCACCTAATAGTAAATACTGCTGTTCCGATGGAAGTCCTAAATATTTCGCCGATGCGCCAGTTGATATAATAACAGTTTCAGCATGAATCTCTTTGGTGTCGTTGATCCAAACTTTATGCACCGATCCGCTAAAGTCAACTTTCGTCGCCCACCCATCGCGCACATCAGTACCGAAACGCTGCGCCTGCTGTTGAAGTTGGATCATCATTTCCGGACCGGTCACACCATCGGGATATCCCGGAAAATTCTCGACTTCATTGGTAGTCGTCAATTGGCCGCCGGGCTGAACTCCCTGATAAAGCACCGGAAACATATTTGCTCTGGCCGCATAGATCGCAGCAGTATATCCCGCTGGACCCGACCCTATTATAAGACATTTTACTTTTTCTATATCTGACATCGGTTGTGATTTTTTGTGCTGCAAAAGTACGGCATTTATAGCAATTTCAGAGTTCAGAATTTAGATTTCAGAATTTTATCAGAATGGTCGATGGGCGCAGCATCACCAAGTACTTTCGACATTCGGCTTCGACAGTAACCTCTTGTACTTTTCACTTTAAGCCCCATCTAGCCTTCCAACTTTTAAACTTTCAACTTTCCACTTTCAAC
>JADMKR010000060.1:0-30763 GCA_015478765.1 Flavobacterium sp. | reverse complement strand
TTTCCACTTTCCACTTTCCACTGAAACAGGATTACTTCGTGATCCTGAGTGTGGGTGTGATCCGAAAGAATCCTTTACCCGCTAAGACCGAGCGAGCCTTTCAACTTTAAACTTTCCACTTTCCACTTTCCACTTTCCACTTTCCACTGAAACAGGATTACTTCGTGATCCTGAGTGTGGGGTGATTCGAAGGAATCCCTTTTACGGCTTTCAGCCGCAAAAGGATTTTTCATTTCCGGGAATGTCCGAGCGAGCTCGGCATTCCCGGAAATGAAAAATCCCTTCTGCAATGCAGAAGGGATTCTTTCGTCGGGGTGGCAGGATTCGAACCTGCGACCTCCTGGTCCCAAACCAGGCGCGATGACCGGGCTACGCTACACCCCGAAAGCGTCGGCAAAGATAGCACTATAATTAAATCCACCAAACACAATTCGAAAAATATAAAAGCCCGTGAAATATGTTTCCAATTATAACCTTATCGCCGGCAAATTGACAATTTTAAGTACTTTTGCACCAACCAAACAAACATCTCCATGCTGATAATCGGAATTGCAGGCGGAACAGGTAGCGGAAAAACAACCGTCGTGCACCAAATCATGAACGAACTGCCGCAAACTGAAGTCGGCATCATCTCCCAGGATTCCTACTACAAAGAAAATAATCACCTGTCCTACGACGAACGCGCCCTGATCAATTTCGACCATCCGCGCGCTATCGATTTCGAACTTCTCGTGGCGCACCTGAAGGAACTCAAAGCCGGCAACGTAATCGACCAGCCTGTCTACTCATTCGTGACCCACAACCGCACCGATGACACCATTTCGACGCATCCGCGAAAAGTCATGATTGTCGAAGGCATCCTGATACTTTCAAACCCCGAACTGCGCGAATTGTTCGATATCAAGGTTTACGTCCACGCCGATTCAGATGAGAGATTGATTCGCCGCCTAAAACGCGACATCGCCGAACGCGGGCGCGACATGGAAGAGGTCCTGAACCGCTACCAAAGCACGCTGAAACCAATGCACCAGCAATTCATCGAACCCACAAAAGCATTCGCCGACATCATAATCCCGAACGATAAGTACAACACCGTCGCCATCGACGTCGTCCGCGCGGTAATAAATCAGCGTATTCTGTAAAATTTGCTTATTTTTATTGCGCTAAAAACAGTTGATTTGTTTTTCAGGAGCTGTTCCCGCTATTCGCTGCAATCTTTTTATTTTAAACAAAAATAAAAAGGATTTTCGCTGCTATCGGGGCTAAATTCGCAACTTACAATGGAGACCCCACCAAGAAATAATGCTATGATCCGATTCGTGCGCAACAAGTATGTATGGGTATTGCTGTTCTTCTTCATCTGGATGATTTTTCTGGATAATTATTCCTGGCTCGACCACCGTACGCTCGACAATGAAATCGAAGAACTCGAGGACAATAAATCGTATTATAAAAACGAGATCAGAAACGACAGCATCAATATTCGCCAACTCAAAAATCCCGACCAGGTCGAGAAATATGCGCGCGAAAAATACTACATGAAAAAAGACAGCGAGGATATCTATATCATCGAATACGAGGAAGACGATCTCAAAGATCAGTAATCCCGACTAAAACAACACTATGAATTTATTTGAAGATTTCGACTCCGTTTCATCCAAACAATGGAAACAGCAAATCCAGTTCGAACTCAAAGGCGCCGAATACAGTGACGTCGTTTGGGAATCGCCCGAAGGAATCAAGGTCAGGCCTTTCTATCACTTTGACGAGTCGGATGCTACCGTTCAGCCAACTCGGGAAAACCAATTTCGAATCTGCCAGGACATTTTCGTACACGATGTCGAGAAATCAGCGTACCGTGCGAAAGACAGCATCGCCCGCGGTGCCGAAAGCATCCGTTTTACGATCGAAAATCCCGAAATTGACGTCATCAAATTATTGGCAAATCTTCCGCTTGAATCAATTTCAGTTTACTTAAAACTCGATTTTTTGTCGGAGTCGTTCCTTACATCCGTCAATAAAATCGCAACCGAAAAGAAAACCGATATTTTCTGCCTGATCGACCCGGTTGGCCAGCTGGCGCGCAACGGAAACTGGTTCCGAAATCCGGCCGCCAACAATTTTGAGGTCGTTAATCAGTTGTCAAAATCTTTAAATTCGATTTCAATCGTCAGCGTTGATGCCGCATTGTACCAAAATGCCGGAGCCAACATCATCCAGCAGGTCGCATACGCACTCGCTCACGCAAACGAATATTTGAACCGCGTTGAATCGGCCGGTAAAACCTTCGTTTTCGAAATCGCAGTTGGTAGCAATTACTTTTTTGAAATCGCGAAACTGCGAGCCGTCCGACACTTATTTTCTGTAATTTCAAAAGAATACACCGCCGAAATGTCGTGTCACATACTGGCTACGCCAACCAAACGCAACAAGACGCTGTACGACTACAATGTCAATCTATTGCGCACCACAACCGAATGCATGAGCGCCATTCTTGGTGGCGCCGATGCTGTTGCGAATTTACCTTATGATGCGCTCTACCATAAAAGCAATGAGTTTGGCGAGCGAATCTCCCGAAACCAACTGCTGATCATGAAGCATGAAAGTTATCTGGATAAAGTGGGCAACGCCGCCGATGGCAGTTATTACATCGAGTCACTAACTTCTCAGATCGCCGAAAAAGCACTGGTTCTGTTTAAAGAGATCGAAGCCAACGGCGGATTCATCAAGCAACTTGGCGACGGAACTATTCAGCGAAAGATCCGCGAAAGCGCCGAAAAGGAACAGCAACTTTTCGACGACGGTAAAGAGATTTTGCTCGGAACCAATAAACACCCGAACAAAAACGATCGGATGGCTCACGATCTCGAACTCTTCCCATTCGTAAAAATCAAAGAACGAAGAACTCTTATTACGCCAATAGTTGAGAAAAGACTGGCCGAAAAAATCGAACAGCAACGCCTCGAATCCGAAAAAGCCGAAGGTTCATTATGAAAAGAAAAGATTTACAACATATAGTTTTAGACAATCAGAAGGCATCAACTCCCCCTGAAATTTCGACTTTCGCAACCGCCGAAGGCATCGATCTAAAATCAGCTTATTCCAAAGCCGACATCGAAAATCTGGATCATATTGAATTCGGTGCCGGTTTCGCTCCAAATCTTCGCGGACCCTACGCTACCATGTATGTGCGCCGCCCGTGGACCATTCGCCAATATGCCGGATTCTCGACCGCCGAAGAAAGCAATGCCTTCTACCGCCGAAATCTCGCTGCCGGGCAAAAAGGACTTTCAATTGCATTCGATTTGCCTACACATCGAGGTTACGATTCCGATCACGAGCGCGTCGTAGGCGATGTCGGAAAAGCAGGAGTTGCCATCGATACGGTCGAGGATATGAAAGTTCTGTTCGATCAGATTCCGCTTGGTGAAATGTCGGTTTCAATGACAATGAACGGTGCCGTATTGCCAATCATGGCTTTCTATATCGTCGCCGCCGAAGAACAGGGCGTTTCTCCCGAACAATTATCGGGCACCATCCAAAACGACATTTTGAAGGAATTCATGGTGCGCAATACCTATATATATCCGCCTGCACCTTCGATGAAAATCATTGCCGATATTTTTGAATATACCAGCAATAAAATGCCGAAATTCAACTCGATCTCGATTTCGGGATACCATATGCAGGAAGCCGGGGCTACTGCCGATATTGAGTTGGCTTACACTTTGGCTGACGGACTCGAATACCTTCGCACCGGACTATCAACCGGAATGAAGATCGACCAGTTTGCTCCGCGATTGTCTTTTTTCTGGGCGATCGGCATGAACCATTTTATGGAGATCGCAAAAATGCGCGCCGGGCGTATGATCTGGGCAAAACTCTTGAAACAGTTTAATCCGCAAGATCAGAAATCGCTCGCACTGCGCACACACTGCCAGACATCGGGATGGAGTTTAACCGAGCAGGATCCGTTTAATAATGTGGCGCGAACATGCATCGAAGCAGCGGCCGCAGCATTCGGAGGCACACAGTCGCTTCACACAAACGCCCTGGATGAAGCCATCGCGCTTCCAACTGATTTTTCGGCTCGCATCGCGCGAAATACGCAGATATACTTACAGGAAGAAACCAAAATAACCAAAACGGTCGACCCCTGGGGCGGCAGTTATTATGTAGAAAGCCTTACGGCAGAAATCGCTGAAAAAGCCTGGGCTCTGATCGAAGAAGTCGAAGAACTCGGCGGAATGACAAAAGCCATCGAAGCCGGAATCCCGAAGATGCGTATCGAAGAAGCTGCGGCACGAAAACAGGCGCGGATCGACAGTAATCAGGATATAATTGTTGGCGTAAACAAATTCCGATTGACAAAAGAAGATCCTTTGCATATTTTGGATGTCGACAATCAGATGGTGCGAAAGCAGCAAATTGAAAGTTTGGAAAAAATCAAGGCCGAACGCAATCAGGAAAAAGTAACTGAGGCCTTGGAAAAGCTGGCATCGGTTGCAAAAGACGGAAAGGGCAACCTGCTCGAACTTGCCGTTGATGCCGCCCGCTATCGCGCGACACTGGGCGAAATAAGCGATGCATTGGAAAAAGTTTTCGGCAGGTATAAAGCACAAATAAAATCTTTTAGCGGCGTGTATAGTAAAGAAATTAAAGACGACAGCAGTTTTGAAAACGCAAGGCAACTCGCCGATAAATTCGCTTTACAGGAAGGAAGGCGGCCTCGAATCATGATTGCAAAAATGGGTCAGGATGGGCACGACCGTGGCGCGAAAGTAGTCGCCACAGGTTATGCCGATGTGGGTTTTGACGTCGACATCGGACCGTTATTCCAAACTCCGGCCGAAGCGGCAAAGCAGGCGGTGGAGAACGATGTCCATATTCTGGGCGTTTCTTCATTGGCTGCAGGCCATAAAACATTGGTTCCCCAAGTAATCGCTGAATTGAAAAAGTACGGTCGTGAAGATATTATGGTAATTGTCGGAGGCGTAATACCGGCGCAGGACTACGAATTTCTGTTTGATGCCGGTGCCGTAGCGGTTTTCGGACCCGGAACAAAGATCAGCGACGCCGCCATTAAAATACTGGACATACTTATTGCCAATTAAATTAATAACATTTAGGATAGCGTATTAGGATTTTTGTTATACTTGCACCCTACATAACCAATTAAACGTCCAAATGAAAAAAATTACACTAGTAGCATTGTTGATCGTATCGTCGGTTGCCAGTGCGCAAAAAATGAAAGTTGTCAGCGGGAACTATAATTTCCTTAAAGGTGAAAAGGAATTAAACGTAGAATTTAATTACGACGATCTTAAGCTGATGAAAGAGAATCTTACCAACGACCAATATGTTGCGGAAAGAGTCGCTGATCTAAACGAGAAATCACGCGGGAACGGCGATAACTGGAAAAAGAAATGGGACAGCAGCCGTGAATTAATCTGGAACTCGAAATTTTTAGAGTTGCTTAATTCAACTTACGGGAAAGCGAAAGACGTCAGAATTATGGAAAATAACCCCGACGCAAAGTATACTCTTATAGTTGATGCTGTGTGGATTTATCCGGGATGGGATATCGCGATGATGAAAAAACCTGCAAAAGTTACCCTTCGCTACCGTTTTGTGGAAACTGCAAACCGCGGCAACGTATTATTGGAAATGACAAGCAGCGAAGCTCCAGGCGACCAGTACGGAAGCAACTTCAGCAACGAATCACGTATAGGTGAAGGATTCGCAAAATCGGCAAAATCGTTAGGAAAAGAAATTTCGAAAAAATTGAAATAAGCTCAATTTCCTAATTTCAACAAATAAAAAAGCGCCTTACTGGGCGCTTTTTTCACTATTGATCATATAGGCCATGTTCTTGACCACGTTGTCGTGTTTCTTCACAAAAGGATTTTCTTCGTCCCAAACGTAACCTGCCAACACCGCACAAATTTTCCGTTTGACATCTGGATTTTCAGGCCGATGGAAAAATAATGTCTGAAGATTACCCGTGTACCACTCTTTAACATAGGTTGTGAAAACGCTCACGCCGCGGCGCATATAGTCTGAAAATTCCTTTTGCCAGTCGACTTGCTCGCCGCGCTGTTCTTTCAGGAATAATTTGGCAGACAATAATCCACCTTCAGTTGCAAAACACACACCTGAAGAGAACACCGGATCCAAAAACTCGGCACTATTGCCGGTTAATGTGAAGCCATCGCCACATAATTGCGACACCGAACACGAGTAATTTTGTATTTTATGAGGTTCGAACAGAAAATCAACGCCCTTGAAACGATCGCGGTAAAAATCAGAGCGATTGATAGCAGCTTTGAGAGCCTCGGTGGTATTATCACCTAAAGCATTTATTGTTGCCGTTGGGCCTACCACACCAATACTGGTATTGCCATTGGAGAATGGAATGACCCACAGCCAGACTTTGGTTTCCAGTATATCAAAAGAAATGAGTGTCCCTTCCTCTCCTTCCGGACGGTTTATATCTTTTACATGGGCAAATAATGACGAATTTTCCGGCACGGTCGAAGGCGAATCAAGGCCTAAAATTCGTGGTAAAACGCGTCCGTAACCACTTGAATCGATTATGAATTTGGCTGAAATCTCTTTGGTGACGCCATCTTTATCCCGAACAGTGGTCTTAGAATTTTTGCCGTCAAAAACAACATCCAGGACTTCGGTACCAAATTCAATATTCAATCCTTTATCGATAAGATCTTGCGCTAACGTATTATCGAAATCAGCGCGGGGAACCTGCCAGGTCCAATCCCAGCCTTCGGTAAATTTTTCACTGAAATCAAACAGGCAAACTTCTTCGCCTCGTATAAAACGTGCACCGAACTTCTTTTCAAAACCTTTGCTCATCAAACTGTCAAGTAAGCCGGCCTCCTCGTAATGTTCCATAGACCTGGGAATGAGGCTTTCGCCAATTACAAACCGAGGAAAAAATGACTTCTCAACAACTTTAACATTGACGTTGTTTTTATGCAGAAATCCCGCTGCGACACAGCCCGAGGGACCGGCGCCGATAATTAATACATCGGTATTTTCTTTTACCATACTGTTGTTTTTGAATTATTGAAAATCTTCTTAATAAAATATTAACTTTGTCCCGTGCAAATGTAGAAACATTCCTATAATATTACAATAAAATTATACCCGCGAACCAGCGGTAAGACAACGCTTTAATGAATATAATTAACGAATTTTTACACCTGAAGGATTTTAAAAATTTCCTGTATAATGACGATGATCTTCAGGTATCCGACGAAGTTAAACAAAGAGTGACCGAAAGTTTCGAATTTCTTAAAGAATTTTCGGGAAATAAAATAATATACGGCGTTAACACTGGTTTTGGTCCGATGGCACAATACAAAATTGCCGACGATGACAAGGTGCAACTCCAGTATAACCTTATACGTAGCCATTGCTCGGGAACCGGCAAGCCACTGAGCGAACTTAACGTCAAGTCGAGTATCATCGCACGGTTGAACACACTGTCTCTGGGTTATTCCGGGGTGCATCCGTCAGTAATCGAATTGATGACACAATTTGTAAACAGGGGTATTACTCCGTTGATTTTCGAACACGGAGGCGTTGGCGCCAGCGGTGATCTAGTACAATTGGCACACTTGGCACTGACACTAATAGGTGAAGGCGAAGTTTTCTATAAGGGCGAACGCCGTCCTACAAAGGAAGTTTTTGAAATCGAAAACCTGACGCCCATCAATGTCGAAATCCGCGAAGGCCTGGCACTGATGAATGGAACTTCGGTGATGACCGGAATAGGCATCGTAAATTATCTCAACGCAGAAAAACTTCTGGACTGGTCGATTAAAATATCATGTGCGATCAACGAAATCGTGCGGGCGTACGACGATCACTTATCCGAAGAATTGAATAACGCCAAGCTTCACAAAGGCCAGCAGTCGGTTGCTGAGCGAATGAGAACTCATTTATCTGACAGCAAACTCGTTCGAAAGCGTGCCGACCACTTATATAAAGGTGAAAATACCGAAGCCGTTTTCCGGGAAAAAGTGCAGGAATACTATTCGCTTCGCTGTGTTCCGCAGATTTTAGGGCCGGTAGCCGACACCATTTCAACCGTTGGCGAAATTCTGGAAAACGAAATAAATTCAGCCAATGACAATCCTATAATCGACGTAAAGAACAAGCACGTTTACCACGGCGGTAATTTCCACGGTGATTATATTTCGCTGGAAATGGACAAACTCAAAATAGTAGTTACAAAACTGACGATGCTCGCCGAACGCCAATTAAACTATCTGCTGAATTCGAAAATCAACGAAATCCTGCCGCGATTTGTAAATCTCGGCAAACTGGGTTTTAATTTTGGAATGCAGGGCGTTCAGTTTACGGCCACATCGACTACTGCCGAAAATCAGATGCTATCAAATCCGATGTACATCCACAGTATTCCTAACAACAACGACAATCAGGATATTGTGAGTATGGGAACCAATGCGGCTGTCATTACCGCAAAGGTGATTGAAAACGCGTTTGAAGTTCTGGCAATCGAAGCCATTACAATAGCACAGGCGATTGATTACCTCGGATATCAGAATGATATTTCCTCGCAAACACGCGAATTGTACGAAAACATCCGGAAAATCATTCCGACGTTTGCCGAAGATCAGGTTATTTATCCGCTGACCCAGAAAGTGAAAGATCATTTAATCAATAACTAATATTTTTCCCATGAAACATTTTTACATCGTTTTGCTATTATTGGCAAATATCGTTGGAGCGCAGGAACTTGCTCTGGTTAAAGAAGATGGCCAGTTTGGCTATATTTCCAAAAAAGGTGATTTCGTAATCAAACCAAAATTCAAAAACGCCAAGAACTTTTCTGACGGACTTGCAGCTGTGGAAGACAACGGACGCTGGGGATTCATCAACAAAAAAGGCGAACAGGTCATTCCGGCCACTTACAATGAAGTCAAATATTTCAACAACGGCGTTTGTGTGGTGCTGAAAGGCAAAGAATGGCTTTATATAGACAAGCAGGGCGAAGTTTTAAAAACACCGGAAACTGACAAGCTTTTCGATTTCGAAGACGGCGTCGCTATGATCCGTCAAAATAAAAAAGTGGGTTTGATCGACAACAAAATGCAAGTCGTACTGGCGCCAAAATACGATTTGATCAAGTCATTCGAAAACGGCTTTGCCCGCGTTAAACTTCATGACCGATGGGGAATCATCGACAAAAACGGTAAAGAAGTGGTCGAGGTTGCTTACGACGATATCGGAAATATGTACAAAGGCGCTACCTGGGCACAACGCGGAACTTCATTCGGGATCGTCAAGAACAACGATTTTAAGATTATCGATGGCGCCGATAAGATCTGGGACTTCCACAACGACGATCTTACATACGCACGAAAAGACAAAAAAATCGGATTTGTCGACCTGGATGGTAACTGGGTCATACTGCCGCAATTCGACAAAGCAAAAGCATTTTCTAAAAACCTCGCACCCGTTTCAACAGGAAAAGTTTGGGGATATATCAACAAAAAAGGCGTAATGGTCATCGAACCTCGATTTAATGATGCCGAAGTTTTCAGTGCCGACGGACTCGCACCGGTAAAAGATAAAGACTGGGGCTTCGTGAATGAGAAAGGCGAACTTGTAATCCCTGCTAAATACGGGATCACAGCCGGGATCATGGGACTTTTCGGCGGTCAGGAAAAGGGTTTTGTTGACGGTCTCGCTCGGGTAAAACACGAAAAGAAATGGGGATTTATCAATGCCAAAGGCGAATTGCTCGGCGACCAATGGTTTGAAAACGCTGAACCATTCCACTAGAATTACAAAAATCAAACACCTACAATATGAAATGTGCTTTAGTGACCGGCGGTTCGCGGGGAATCGGTAGTGCGATTTGCCAAAAGCTTGCGATCGACACCGATTACCACATATTGATCAACTATCAGGCAAATCAACAGGCGGCAGAAGAAACCCTGGAAAAAGTACTGGCTAATGGAGCAACCGGCGAAATCATACAATTTGATGTTGCCGATGCCGAAGCAGTCACAACCGCATTGACACAATGGCAGGACGCGAATCCGGAGGCCATCGTCGAAGTTATCGTAAACAACGCCGGAATTACGCGCGACGGCTTGTTCATGTGGATGAACCACTCCGATTGGTCGCAGGTTATCAATACAAGCTTGAACGGCTTCTACAATGTAACCAACTTTTTCATTCAGAAAATGTTGCGCAATAAATACGGCCGAATCATCAACCTGGCTTCGGTTTCCGGTGTTAAAGGCACACCGGGCCAAACCAATTATTCAGCTGCCAAAGGTGCCATTGTCGCTGTAACCAAAGCGCTTGCGCAGGAAGTGGCCAAGCGAAATATCACTGTGAACGCTGTGGCTCCGGGTTTTATAAAATCGGACATGACAAGCCAATTGGACGAAAAAGAATTGATGAAACTTGTTCCGGTGAACAGATTTGGTGAAGCCGAAGAAGTGGCCGATCTGGTAAGTTTTCTCGCATCGCGCAAAGCCGGATATATAACCGGCGAGACAATCAATATCAACGGTGGAATCTATTCATAAACAAACATTACATGGATAAACGGGTTGTAATAACCGGCATGGGAATTCATTCCTGCATCGGAACATCGCTGGAAGAGGTCAGGCAGTCGCTTTTCGAAGGCCGTTCCGGTATTGGCTATGATGCCGAAAGAAAGGAATTCGGTTTCCGATCGGCGTTGACCGGATTGGTTCCCAAGCCTGATCTCAAAAATCTGCTCAGCCGCCGCCAAAGAATCAGCATCGGTGAAGAAACCGAATACGCCTACATGGCTACGATTCAGGCGCTGGATCAGGCTAAAATCGACGATGCCTATTTGGAACAGAACGAAGTGGGTATTCTCTACGGCAACGACAGTGTATCTAAAGCAATCATAGAAGCAACAGACATCATCCGTGAGAAAAAAGATACAGCACTGATTGGCTCAGGCGCGATTTTCAAATCGATGAACTCGACCGTCACGATGAACCTTTCGACCATTTTTAAACTCAAAGGAATCAATCTTACCGTCAGCGCTGCTTGTGCTAGCGGATCGCATGCGATTGGCATGGGTTACTACCTGATCAAAAGCGATCTTCAGGACATGATTATTTGTGGAGGCGCACAGGAAATCAATAAATATGCGATGAGCAGTTTCGACGGCCTCGGAGTTTTCTCTCCCGATGAAGAGGATCCCACCAAAGCATCGCGACCTTTCGATTCCGGAAGAAACGGGCTGGTGCCAAGCGGCGGCGGGGCTACATTGATACTTGAATCGTATGAATCGGCAGTGAAGCGCGGAGCTACGATCCTTGCCGAAGTTATCGGATACGGATTTTCGTCAAACGGCGAACATATTTCAACGCCAAACGTCGACGGACCCACAAAGGCGATGCAAAAAGCCCTGGAACAAGCAGGAATCAGCGCAGCTGAAGTCGATTATATCAACGCCCATGCGACGTCAACGCCTGTTGGTGACGAAAACGAGGCAAAAGCCATTTACACCGTTTTCGGCGAAAGCAACCCATTAGTAAGTTCAACCAAATCGATGACCGGCCACGAATGTTGGATGGCGGGCGCCAGCGAGGTGATTTACTCGATCTTGATGATGCAAAACGGATTTGTGGCACCAAACATAAACCTGCAAACCCCTGATGCCGACTCGCAAAAATTAAATATCGCCACAGAGACCATTAGTAAAGAAATTAATATATTTTTGTCGAATTCCTTCGGATTTGGAGGAACCAATTCTGCATTAATCGTAAAAAAAGTCTAAACCAAAATGAATAAAGAAGAGATTATAGAACGGATCAACACGTTTTTATCAGATGAATTTGAAGTCGATATCGAGACTATCGAGCCGGAAGCCAACCTTAAGGACACGCTCGGCCTGGATAGCCTGGATTATGTTGATCTTGTTGTAACAGTGGAATCTAATTTCGGAATTAAATTGGGCGAAGCTGATTTCGTGGGAATCGCTACTTTTCAGAACTTTTATGACATGATCGAAAACAAAATCAAAAGTAAGTAGTTTTTTCGTTACTGCTAAAACACAATGAAATGGGTAAATGGGATGGTAAATCCAGAGGCACTGTTTTAGGTTATCAAATATTTGTTTTTTGCATCAATAAACTGGGCGTCCGAACTGCCTATTTTATACTGTATTTTGTTGCCGCTTATTATTTTCTGTTTCTGAAAGAAAGTAATCGGGTGATTTTCTACTATTTTCGAAAGCGCCTGGGCTACTCTTTCTGGACCGCCAAAAAAATGGTGTATCAAAATTATTTTGTATTTGGTCAGACACTCATCGACAAAATCGCCATCGCCGCCGGAATGCGTCACAAATACACGTATGAATTTGACGGCATCGAACTTTTAACAGAAATGCTTGCTGAGAAAAAAGGGGGCGTTCTAATCAGTGCGCACATCGGTAATTTTGAAATCAACGAGCACTTCTTTCGCGACATTGACCTCGACTTCTCAATAAATGTCGTAACCACCGATAATGAACACCGCGCCATCAAAGAATATCTTGAGAAAGTTTCACAGGTGTCGTCGGCTAAGTATATTATCGTAAAAGACGATATGTCGCACATCTTTGAGATCAATACGGCTTTGGCCAAAAACGAACTGGTTTGTTTCACCGGAGATCGCTACATTGGCACCAAGAATCTGCAGGGAGAATTTTTTGGCGAAATGGCAAAATTTCCCGCCGGTCCGTTCCTGATCGCCTCGCGGCTGCGGGTGCCCGTTGTATTTGTTTATGTGATGAAAGAAGCTAAATTGCATTATCATTTATACGCGCGACGTGCCGAAGTTCAGCACCGAAACGAACAGGAATTATTGAATACATACATTGCCAGCGTTTCATCGATGTTAAAAAAGTATCCGCTGCAATGGTTCAATTACTTCGATTTTTGGGATGCGTTCCCCAATAAAAAATAATATAGCTCCGCCGAATCAAGATTACTATGGAAGATTTCGATACGATTGTTATTGGTTCAGGAGCAGGCGGACTCGCATCGGCGCTCTGCCTGGCGCGCGCCGGACAGAAAGTACTTGTACTCGAGCAACATGACGTGCCCGGCGGTTGGTGCCATAGTTTCACGTTAAACGGGCAGCGCTTTAGTCCGGGTGTGCATTACATCGGCCTGGTTGATGAAGGTCACTCGACCAGCCAGCTCTACAAAGGCCTGGGCGTCGCCAATGACCTTATTTTTTTTCGGATGAATCCAAAAGGTTATGATCATTGTATCATTGGCGACCATAAATTCGACATTCCGGCCGGAATCAAAAACTTCGAGGAAAGTCTGTGTGAGCGATTTCCCCATGAAGCCAAAAACATAAAAGAATATCTTTCCCTGATTGGCAAGGTCAATTCCGAGCTCCAACTTATCCCAAGATTAAAAGGCTGGTGGCAGAAAATCACCGTACCCTTCCGTACCAAACACTTCGGCAAATTTGCGTTGTTCAGTTTGAAACGAGTCATCGGCTGGCACATCAAAGACCCGCTTCTTCGCGCCATCCTGAATTCGCAATGCGGCGACCATGGATTACCTCCTGGAAAAGCGAGTTTTCCGGTACATGCATCGGTTATGTATCACTATTTCGACGGTGGCTTTTACCCAATGGGCGGTGGTGGCGGAATCGTAAAGGCAATGACGTCCAAAATAAAAGAATTGGGCGGTGTGGTCCGTACATCCACATCGGTAGATAAAATTTTGATAAAGGACAATCGGGCTTACGGCGTTCGGCTAAAGGATCGATCTGAGATATTTGCTAAGAATATTGTATCCAACGCCGATCCGACGACAACATTTACCAAACTGATCGACAGCCAACACATTTCAAAAAAGTTTCAGAAGAAACTCGACAATACCAAATATTCGGTTACCTCGCTGATTTTATTCCTGACTCTGGAAATGGATGTTACCCAGGCAGGTATCGATTCGGGAAATATCTGGCACTTTAAAAATGACGACCTTGATGGTTTATTCGATCAGTTAATCGCAGGCGACCTGAAAGACGAAAACGAATTCCCGGCGCTTTTCCTGAGTTGTACGACCTTAAAAGATCCGGCAAGTTTCAATGGCAAGTACCACAATTTTGAGGTTGTAACTTACATCGGTTACGACGCTTTGAAGAATTTCAATAATACCGACGATTATCATACGGGCGAATATCAAAGTTTCAAAGATCATGTCGTGCAGATGTTTATGAATACCGTTGAAAAACTGATTCCCGGCGCAAAAGAAAATGTAATTCAGGCCGAATTGGGTACGCCCAAAACAAACCAGTTCTACATAAAATCGACTCGCGGAAGTGTTTATGGTACCGAAAAGACACTCAATCAGGTGGGTCCTTTCGCCTACAAACACAAAAGCCCGATCGACGGTTTGTATCTGTGCGGTGCCAGCACTTCATCACACGGTGTTACCGGTGCCTCCTATTCAGGTGTTGAAGCCGCAGCGGTCATTTTGGGCACGACTTCCGATGAATTGCTGAGTAACAGGGACGGTCAGCACATACGCATTTACGACGCCGAAAATCCGGATTCATGGGACGAATACATTCACAAAAAACGCTCAGATAAGGTGCGTACTTTCAAAGAAGTCAATATAAATACAACAACAGCTGGATAAAGAAAGCTAATGAAACACGTTCTTGTCATTCATTATTCCCAATCAGGTCAGGCGAGCGAAATTGCCCGCAATCTTGCGCGGCCGCTTATCGACGATGCAAACGTCAACGTGACATTTTACCAGATTGAACCCGAAAAACCATTTCCATTTCCGTGGACAAAAGAAACATTTTTTGATGTTTTCCCGGAGTCTTTTCAGCAGGTTCCGGTGGCATTGAAGCCGCCTAAAAGTTCTGTTTTGGATAAAAAATATGACCTGGTTATTTTTTCATATCAGGTTTGGTATCTGTCGCCTTCGATTCCGGCAAATTCATTTCTGAGATCCGATTTTGCAAAACAGGTCCTGAACAATACACCAATAGTAACCATCATCTCCTGTCGCAACATGTGGATGTTGGCACAGGAAAAAGTCAAGTCCTTACTCAAACAAAACGGTGCAGAGCTTAAGGGAAACGTGGTTTTCGTCGACCGTGCCGGCAATTTGATCAGTGTCGTCACCATAGTAGACTGGATGTTCAGCGGAATTAAACGAAAATATCTCGGGATATTTCCACTACCCGGAGTCTCGAAACAAGACATCGCCAACGCATCGGTGTATGGTGAATTGATTCTGGAAAATCTGCACCAAGGAGACTATTCCGACCTTCAATCCAAAGTCATAGCCAATAAAGGCGTTTATGTGAGCCCGTATTTGGTCAGCGTCGATAAAAAAGGAAATTTCATTTTCGAAAAGTGGTCGCGTTTTATCCGAAACAGAAAAAAAACACGCGCCGCATGGCTGAAAGTTTTTTATATCTATTTATTTCTGGCAATCTGGGTAATCTCGCCAATAGTATTTATCTTGCACGCCCTAACATACCCCTTTACGCAAAGTAAAAGGAAGAAGATAATTGCTTATTTTCAAAGTGTTTAGCAGTAGAATCAACTAATTATGTTTGAAGTTTATATAACCAAAGCCGGGAAATATCTGCCTAACGAAGCCGTGTCTAACGATGACATGGAAAGTATGCTCGGTATTATCAACGAAACAGCATCCAAAGCGCGCAAATTGATACTGCGCAATAATGGCATTCAGTCGCGCTATTACGCGATCGACAAATCGGGTGCGATTACGCATACCAACGCCGATTTGACTGTGGGCGCTGTCAACCAGCTTTTTGACGATGAGTTCACCCCTCAAGATGTAGAAGTGCTTTCCTGCGGTACCTCAACACCCGATCACCTTTTGCCATCTCATGCGGCAATGGTACACGGACTGATGAAAAATAAATCGGTTGAACTGAACAGCTCAGCCGGCGTTTGCTGCTCGGGAATGAACGCATTGAAATATGGTTTTCTGTCGGTTAAATCCGGAAATTCCACCAATGCTATTTGTACAGGCTCCGAGCGCGTTTCCTCCTGGATGCTTGCCGATAAATTCAAAAACGAAATCGTCGAACTCAAAAGCCTGAACGAACAGCCGATAATCGCCTTCAAAAAAGACTTTCTACGCTGGATGCTTTCCGATGGTGCCGGCGCATTCCTTTTGCAAAATCAGCCGAAAGGCGATATTTCACTGCGGATCGATTGGATGGAATCCTACTCCTACGCTTACGAACTCGAAGCTTGCATGTATGCCGGCGGGGACAAACTCGAAAACGGCGAAATTAAGCCATGGAGCGATTATCCGTCAGAAGAATGGGCAAACAAATCGCTATTCGCCATAAAGCAGGATGTTAAAATACTGGACGAACATATACTTGAAAAAGGATCCGACTGTATTGTGACAACTTTGGAAAAACACAAAATGTCACCGTCCGATTTCGATTATTTCCTGCCCCACGTTTCGTCAAAATATTTCGTCGACAAATTCTACGATGCCATGATCGCACGCGGAATCGACTTTCCGAAATCGATGTGGTTCATGAACCTGCCATATGTGGGCAACGTAGGCTCGGCATCCGTATTTCTGATGGTGGAAGAACTGATGAAAAGTGGTAAATTGCAAAAAGGACAAAAAATATTGCTGATCGTGCCAGAAAGTGGCCGATTCTCATATGCACATGCCTGCTTAACAGTTTGTTAATGACATCACTATTTGAAAAAGAAGCCGTGCAGGCATTGTTGCCGCAAAAAAACCCGTTCGTAATGGTCGATGCACTGTTTTCGTACGCAGCGGATTCCTTAGTTTCCGGCTTTACTGCAGATGAAAATAACCTGTTCGCCGATTCGGGTCATTTCTCAGAATCAGGCCTGATCGAACATATGGCGCAATCGGTCGCACTACACACCGGATATAGTTTCTTTCTGAAAAAAGAGGCAGCACCCGAAGGCTACATTGGTTCGATGAAGGATATTGTCATCAATGCACTGCCAAAAATCGGACAACCCATTGTGACTTCGGTTACGATACTACAGGAATTTATGGGAATTACATTGGTATCGGTATCGACAAAAATTGACGGTAACGAAATCGCATCGGGCCAAATGAAAACTGTTTTAGCAAAATAATAATGACGATAAGCGCAGTTGATATCCGCAATTTTCTTCCGCATCGCAAGCCAATGCTAATGGTAGACCGCGTGAACGAATTGACATCGGATACGGTAAAAACCGATTTTGAAATCTCAGACGACAATATTTTCGTTGAAGACGGCGCCTTTTCTGAATTTGGCCTGATCGAAAATGCAGCGCAAACCTGTTCGACAATCGTCGCCCGATCGTACTTCGATTCAGATGATCTTGAAAACAAAAAGAAAAAAAATGTCATCGGGTTCATCAGCTCGATAAAATCGATTCAAGTTTTATCGTTGCCAAAAAGCGGGCAAACCATCGAAACTATCTCCACGCTGCTGTCGCGATTTTCCACAGAACACTATAATACGTGCATGGTAAATTGCAAAACCTTCCACGAATCTGAATTGATTATGGAATGTGAACTCAATCTTTTCATAAAAACCGATCCCGATGAAAAAGAATGATGTGCCCCAGGATAAAAGTACCCTTACCGATCACAATATGCGAGAGTTGTGCTACGCAGTCGATGAAAATGGCAATTATACTACAGCGCTGAGCGCAGGCTGGGAACCGAAAACAATCGCACTCGACAATTCAATGTCGCTAATCAACGAGCGAATTGCCGAAGCTGAACAACAAATACGCGAAGGAAAAGCAAGTCCGATTGTCTATTTTATGGAACTCAATAAAATGGATCCGACCATACTCGCGAGTTATGTCGGGAAATGGGTTTGGCAGGTAAAAAGGCACTTCAAACCGTCGGTGTTCACTAAATTAAATGATACGATTTTGGGCCGATATGCCGATGCGTTCGAAATCACAATAGATGAGTTAAAGAATTTTAAAAAGGAATAATGCAGCTGGACTTTACACATCATCAATCGGCACACTGCGAAAACGGCGTTGCTTCGAATTTACTTCGGAACAAAGGCCTGAACCTGAGCGAGCCTATGGTTTTCGGAATTGGATCGGGGTTGTTTTTTGTGTACTTGCCGTTCCTGAAGGTCAATCACGCGCCAGTGGTCAGCTATCGACCGTTGCCCGGATTGATATTTAATAAACTTGCCAAACGACTCGGCATAAAAGTAAAAAGAAGAAAATTTTCAACGGTGGCTGCCGCCAATGAAGCGCTGCAGGAAAATTTAAGAAACAATATTCCATCGGGACTTCAGGTGGGTGTTTACAACCTCCCCTACTTTCCCGACGAATACCGATTTCATTTCAACGCGCACAATTTGGTCGTTTACGGCCAGAACGAAAACGGTTATCTCGTCTCCGATCCGGTAATGGAAACCGTCACTACCTTAACCGTATCCGAATTAAATAAGGTGAGATTTGCCAAAGGAGCTTTCGCACCAAAAGGCCAGCTCTACTACCCTGTTCACATTCCAGCGGAAATCGACCTTGCAAAAGCGATCAAAACCGCCATAAAAGATACATGTAATAAAATGCTGGCGCCCGTTCCGCTGATTGGCGTGGCCGGAATTAGATGGGTTTCGCGCGAAATCCGCAAATGGCCCGTGCGCCACGGCAATAAAAAAGCAAATCACTATCTTGCACAGGTCGTCAGGATGCAGGAGGAAATTGGCACCGGAGGCGGTGGATTCCGATTTATTTATGCGGCGTTCCTTCAGGAAGCATCGGCAATTTTGCAGAATGAACAATTAAAGGAACTTTCAGCCGAAATGACGATCATCGGTGACAAATGGCGCGACTTTGCCGTGCAGGCATCGCGGGTTTATAAAAACCGAAGCGCTCATACCGATGTTTACAATATGCTGGCCGATGAATTATTGGCGATAGCCGAAGACGAAAAACAATTCTTCAAAAAACTCCGCAAAGCCATTTAATGAGCGAAATCATGATCCATATCAAGTCACTTTCAAAAAAGTTCGCAAACGCGGATGATTTTGCGGTAGACAACCTGTCACTTGATATTGAAAAAGGCGAAATTTTCGGATTGCTCGGTCCTAATGGTGCAGGGAAAACAACATTGATTTCGATGTTGTGCGGACTCGTAAAACCGACATCGGGAACTTTTACGATAAATAATTGGTCGTACAAAAAAAAACACCGGAAAATTAAAAAGATCATTGGCGTGGTACCGCAGGAATATGCGCTATATCCAACGCTGACAGCTCGGGAGAACTTACAGTATTTCGGTGCTATGTACGGCTTGCGCGGAAGCAATCTTCGGGATAAAGTGAACAGCAGCCTGGAACATCTCGGACTTACACCGCATGCCGATAAACAGATCGGCACCTATTCCGGCGGAATGAAACGCAGGGTAAACCTGATAGCAGGGACGCTGCATCGCCCTACCGTACTTTTCCTCGACGAGCCAACAGTGGGCGTCGATGTTCAGTCGAAGATCGTGATCATGGATTATTTAAAAATGATCAATGCCGATGGCGCGACCATCATTTATACATCACATCACCTAAGTGAGGCGCAGGATTTTTGTACGCATATTGCTATTTTGGAACAGGGAAAAATATTCGCTCAGGGAACACCCGCAAATTTGATCAATTCGACTCCAGACGCGCATTCACTCGAAGATGTGTACATTTCATTAACCGGAAAAGCCGTGCGGGACAATGTATAAACTCTGGATGTCCATACGAAAGGAGGTACAATTGCTGCTGCGCGACGTAGGCGGACTCATGATATTGTTCATAATGCCTTTAATGCTGATCATTACGATTACATTGATCCAGGACAGCACCTTCAAAAGTGTCAATGAAGCGAAAATTCCGATATTACTCGTGGATCTTGACAACGGACAGGTTTCCAAAGTCGTTCGGGAAAATTTGGAACAAAGCAGTTCATTTGATGTTGTCACCGAAATTGACAATCAGAAATTTGACGAAAATACAGCCCGCGACTTGGTATTTAAAGGCAAATATCAACTGGCCATTATAATGCCTGAAAAATTATCTACCGATTTACAGTTGAAAGTCGACCAGAATGTCGCAAAAATTACCTCCGGATTTGGTTTGCAGGATTCCACCGCCGCTGAAATTGTAAACATCCCCGACTCAAAGGAAGTCCGAATTTATTTCGATCCCGCGGCGCAGGCGACATTCAGGAACGCTGTGAAAAGTGCGATCGACAAAATGATATCGCAAATCGAAACCAAAACGATATACTCCACATTTCAAGATCAGTTGGGCGATGAGCAGATAACTTTCGAGCAGGAAAGTTTCATCGATTTTAAGGAAATCACGCCACAGAAAAACAACAAAGACATCATCCCAAATTCGACTCAGCACAATGTTCCTGCCTGGACACTGTTTGCTATATTCTTTATCGTCATTCCGCTGTCGATCAATATCGTAAAAGAAAAGGATCAGGGAACACTGGTCAGGCTTCGCACCAATCCGGTAAGTTATGCCGTAGTCCTGGCGGCTAAAACAATTACGTATCTGTTCATTTGCATGTTGCAGTTCTATCTCATGCTGGCTGTGGGCGTTTTCTTATTTCCGCAGATGAACCTCCCGCAGTTTGATGTCGACGGAATTCTTGGGCTGATGAGTCTCGTAGCATTGTTTGCAGGTTTTGCAGCCACCGGTTTCGGGATACTTTTAGGGACAATCGCAAAAACCCAGGAACAGTCGGCTCCGTTTGGCGCAACGGCGGTCGTAATTCTGGCGGCAGTTGGCGGTGTGTGGGTGCCGGTTTTCGCAATGCCCGAAGTAATGCAGATCGTAGCCGGAATTTCTCCAATGAATTGGGGGTTAAACGCTTTCTATGATGTAATTTTGCGCAACGGAAACCTGATCGATATTTTACCCGAACTGTCTTTACTGATATTGTTCTTCGGCATGATGATCCTGATTTCACTACTTTATGACAAAAAGAAAAGAGCTGTATAATCCCGCCGATCATTTGACCGTTTCAGAGCAAATCCGGATTCGGTTTAATGAAACCGACCCACTCGGAATTGTCTGGCATGGCTACTACATCACATATTTTGAGGATGGCCGCGAGGCCTTTGGCCGCCAACACGGAATTTCATATCTCGACATTCACGAATCGGGTTACACTACACCCATCGTAAAATCGTCTTGCGAGCACAAACTGATGATCAAATACGGTGACGTCATCCGCATTGAAACGTCGTTCGTCGATTCGCCTGCCGCAAAAATGATTTTCCGCTACAATATTTACGATCAAAATGACCAGCTTGCGTGCACCGGTGAAACCGTTCAGGTTTTTATGGATAGCGACGGGAATCTTTCGCTTAACATCCCGCCGTTTTTTGAAGAATGGAAACGCAAAGTAGGTTTGACAAAATAAGGCTTTGGCCGCGATAAAGATTATGCTGAAGGAAGTTTTCATATCCGATACGAACTGCATCACACCCTTGGGTTTTGACGTCGAGACGAATATGGCGGCAATTGAAAGCGGCGCATCGGCAGTAAAAATCCACGATAATCCTGTATTTTCCAACAAGCCGTTTTACGGAAGTATTATCGACCAGCACAAAATCGACGGTGAATTTGCGTCCTTAAGTCCGAGTACCAAATACACCCATCTCGAGAAAATGCTGATCCTTGCGATGAACCCGATTATAAGATCGGCGCCCGGCAAACGAACGGGATTGATATTATCAACCACCAAAGGAAATGTATCGGCATTGGCAAATCCGGTTACTATAAATCAGGCCTACCTGGGTGAATTGGCGAAGACTATAGCCGATTTCTTCGGATTCCAGACCAATCCAATCGTGATCTCGAATGCGTGCGTGTCCGGAATCATGGCGATCGCGGTTGCAAAACGGCTGATTCAATCAGATGCTTACGACGATGTTTACATAGTTGCCGGAGATGAATTTTCGAAATTTGTTTTTTCCGGATTTTCATCTTTTCAGGCCTTGAGTGCCGGCTCGTGCCAACCTTATTCATCCGGTCGCGACGGGTTAAACCTTGGTGAGGCGGCGGCTGCCGTTCATATTACATCCGACAAAAGTGACACTTCTATAAAAATTCTCGGTGACGGTGCCATAAACGACGCCAATCATATTTCCGGGCCATCGCGCACCGGCGAGGGACTTTTTAAAAGCATACAGTCGGCGTTGAAAGAAGCGAAAATTCAGGCAGCCGACATCGATTATATATCGGCCCACGGAACCGCGACTTTGTACAATGACGAAATGGAATCGGTTGCGTTTACGCGCGCCGGCCTTCAGTGTGTCCCGGTAAACAGCTATAAAGGAATTTACGGTCATACGCTTGGTGCGTCGGGATTATTGGAAACGGTTGTGGCAATCGAATCGGCACGACGGAACAAATTGTACAAATCAGTTGGTTATGACGGCTCCGAAATGCCTACGCCAATAAATGTAATTACCGAGAATTCCGAAGGTGAAATTAAATATTTCATGAAAACCGCATCGGGATTTGGCGGCTGCAACACGGCCGTAATATTTGAGAAACTGTAATGGCAAACCCATATTTCATAAAGTCATACTGCAAAATCCAGGACGGCAAAATCGCATTGGAAGGCGCGCCGTACTTTGAAGCCGGGCAAACTTTCGGTGAATTCTCGAAACTCGCCTATCAGCATATCGGCCTGAATTATCCGAAGTTCTTCAAAATGGATAACATGAGCAAACTCGCCATGTTGGCATCGGAACCAATACTGAGAAACAATGTCGATCCATCACAGGAGAATGATGTTGCCATCGTATTTGCCAATAAATCATCCAGCCTCGATACCGATGTTCGCTATCAGAAATCGATCGCCGATCCCGAAAATTATTTCCCGTCGCCGGCGGTTTTTGTCTATACTTTGGCCAATATTTGCATAGGCGAAATAAGCATCCGGCACCAACTGAAAAGTGAGAATTGTTTTTTTATCTTTGAAACTTTCGACGCCGATGTGATGTTCGCTTATGCCGATTCACTTTTACGAAGCGGAAAGGCTGAACAGGTTTTGGCAGGATGGATCGAACTTTACGATGAGCATTATCACGCGTTTATGTATCTTGTGGCCGCCGATGGAACGATTGAGCACACAAAACAAAATATTGAATTTTTATACAACAGATAGTTATGGAAGCATTAAAGCTGGAATTGAAAGAAAAAATTATTTCGTTATTAAACCTGGAAGATGTCACACCTTCCGATATTAACGACGACGACGCGCTGTTTGGCGAAGGCCTAGGCTTGGACTCGATTGACGCTCTCGAGCTGATCGTAATGCTTGACAAAGACTACGGAATTAAATTGCTTGATCCGAAAGAAGGAAAGTCGATATTCCAGTCGGTTAATACCATGGCAAGTTACATAACCGAGCACAGGACTAAATAAATGGGTAAAATTGCCGTCACCGGAATGGGCATTATTTCTTCGATCGGCAACTCGGTCGGGGAAAATCTGCATGCGCTCTTAAACAGCCAAACCGGGATCTCACGGATAGATAATATCGAAACCAATCATCGGAACGAAATAATGGTCGGCGAAATCAAAAAGTCGAATGCCGAATTTCACTCGTTGCTCGGATTGCCGCCCGGCAATAATTATACGCGAACGGCACTCCTCGGAGTTATCGCGGCCAGACAGGCGGTTGCCGATGCAGGGATCACCGATATGAACGAATACAGGACGGGATTGATTTCAGCTACCAGCGTTGGCGGTATGGATATGACCGAACGATTCTTCTACGATTATCTGGCAACTGATGAAAACCGACGCTATATCCATTCGAACGACGCAGCCGATTCGTCCAAAAAAATAGCGGAACACCTCGGCCTTGACGGATTGGTAACTACAATCAGCACCGCTTGCTCTTCATCGGCAAATGCCATAATGCTAGGCGCCAGGCTTATAAAATCTGGCCAACTCGACCGCGTGATTGTCGGCGGTACCGATGCATTGTCGAAATTTACGATCAATGGCTTCAAGACACTGATGATTTTATCGGATACCGAAAATACGCCGTTTGATGCCAACCGAAAAGGACTGAATCTTGGCGAAGCGGCGGCTTATCTGATTTTGGAATCGGATGAAATAATCCAAAAAACCGGCAAGCGCGTCCTCGCATATGTTTCCGGGTATGGAAATGCTAACGATGCTTTCCACCAAACAGCCTCTTCCGATAATGGCGAAGGCGCATTCCTGGCGATGCAAAAAGCGTTGAAAGTCGCCAATCTGAACGCTTCTGAAATCGATTATATAAACGCTCACGGAACCGCAACACCCAACAACGATTTATCGGAAGGCCGTGCAATCGAACGCATATTCGAAACGATGCCGGAGTTTAGTTCGACAAAACCTTTCACCGGACACACATTGGCGGCGGCCGCGGCAGTTGAAGCGGTGTACAGCATTTTGGCGCTGCAGAACAATGTCGTTTTCCCAAATTTAAATTTTGGAACACCTATGCCGGAGTTTAATTTAATTCCACAAACGGTACTCAAAGAAAAAACGATAAATCACGTGCTGTCGAATTCTTTCGGATTTGGTGGCAACTGCTCGACTGTAATATTTTCCAAAAATTGAAAGATAAAGTTTACATAAATGGCGTTGGTTGCATCTCAGCCCAGGAAACCGGTGACGGATTTCTAGAGAATGCCGTTGCGCTTTCCGGTGAAACGGTGGTATCGTCGCAAGCTCCTTCTTATAAAGATTATATTTCACCGGGCGCGATACGCCGGATGGGAAAAGGCGTGAAAAACGGAATCGTTGCTTCGGCGATGGCGATGGCCGATGCAAATTCGCCCGAATTGGACGCTATTATCACCGGTACCGGAATGGGTTGCATTGAAGATTCCGAAAAATTCCTAAAGGCAATCATCGATTCGGATGAGCAGTTCCTGACGCCCACATCTTTCATACAATCGACACATAATACGGTTGGTGGCCAGATTGCACTCGGATTACAGTGCAAATCGTATAATTTCACCTATGTCAATGGCGGCAGCTCGTTTGAATCGGCGTTGCTGGATGCCAAAATGCAGATCGAAACGGGCGAATCTCAATCGATATTGATTGGCGGTGTGGACGAATGCGGAACCTACACCAGAGAGTTTTTTAAAGTTGCCGGCCTGGTAAAATCAGAAGTCGACAACGATACGCTTTTAGAATCCAAAACACCCGGCTTCGTGTACGGCGAAGGCGCAACTTTTTTTGTACTGGAAAATAAAAAATCAGCAAATACATATGCGCAGGTTGCCGATGTAAAATTGGTCAATTCTATTGAAAAGCAACACGTGTTCGAGCACGCGGTTGAGTTCCTTCGCGGTAATGATATGACAATCCAGGATTTGGATGCCGTTATATTGGGATTGGACGGCGATGCGCGCTACGATGGTTTTTACGACGCATTCCGCAGCGAAATATTTGAAATGACGCCGCAATTATACTACAAACATCTTACGGCCGAATATCACACGGCGTCGGCTTTTGGCCTGTGGATGGCAGCAAAAATTTTACAGACACAAAGCATACCCGATATAATTCGCGTAAATTTGGCCCATAAACCGGTCATTCGCACTATTTTGCTGTATAACCAGCTTTGCGGTAAAGACCATAGCTTTACCTTAGTTAAGCATGCTGACTCATAAAACAAATACTGTTTCTTTACTCATAGCGCTAATTTTTTTACTGATTGCCGATTTTTATTTAGGAGTCAGCTGGGGAATCTATGCAGTGGTAATCGGCATTTGGTTTATACTTGCGGCGTTAGGTTCGACAATGATTGGGATGAGCTATCACGTACCGGCTTATACACGAAATGATTCGGCTACCGATGAAATCGCCATCACATTCGATGACGGTCCGACTGAGTTTACGCCAAAAATCCTCAAGGCACTTCAAGATGCCAATGCCAAAGCGACTTTCTTCTGCATTGGCAAACAGATAGAGAAACATCCCGAAATATTTCAGCGCATTATCGCCGAAGGCCACACGGTGGGAAATCATTCCTTCTCGCATTCGGAATCGATCGGTTTTTTTTCGACTAAAAAGGTTTTGGACGAAATTGTGGCGACCGATATGATAATCCTGAACAACATCAGGCGACGCTGTAATTTTTACCGGCCGCCCTTCGGAGTTACCAATCCGCAGATCGCACGTGCGCTGAAAGCATCTGGACATAAAGTCATCGGATGGAGTATCCGCTCATTGGATACCAAGATAAAATCGGAGCAACTCATAGTAAAGCGAATTGAACATCGGCTGAAGTCAGGAGCCATTATTTTGCTGCATGACACATCAGACAAAACTGTTAGCGTTCTGGAACAATTATTGGTATTGGCGCAAAAAAATCGACTACATTCGGTCACTGTCGACCAATTGTTAAAAATTCCCGCATATGAAGATTAAAACTTTTTACATTCTAGTGATGCTATGCGTTGGCGGACAATTATTTGCTCAGCAAAAAATGTCGGCAGCAGAAGCGGAAACCTTCCGGAATGCTGTAAATGCCGCAGCCAAAACCACCCGCACTTTACAAACCGACTTTACCCAGTTAAAACACATGGATTTTCTGGCGAAAGATATCGAGTCTTCGGGAAAAATGTTTTTTAAGGGGGGACAGCTAAAATGGCAATATTCGAAACCTTACCAATATTCAATTATCTTCAAAAAGGATAAAATCCTGATCAATGACGCCGGCAAGAAAAGCAATATCGACAATAATAAAATGTTCGATAAGTTGAGCAGGTTGATCATGGGAAGCGTAAGCGGAAATATGTTTGACGAAAAAGAATTCACCATTTCATACCTTAAAGACAAAACGCAGAACCTGACCGTGCTTATTCCGAAAGATGCAAGCCTGCGTAAATACATCGGCAAGATGGAACTGTACTTCGACAAAACTTCGAATACGGTTACCGAGGTGCGGATGATCGAACCATCGGGCGATTACACCAAAATCATATTTAAGAATAAAGCCTTAAATTCCAGCATCGATGATTCGGTTTTTAACCAGTAGCGTAGCGGTTTTGTTGCTGATGTCGTGTTCGCCAAAATCATTGCGCGGACTCGAGCAAATACCGGTCACCGAATCAGTTTATACAGTTAAATATTTTTCGGATCCAGCGATTGACTACGTTTATAAAACCTCGATCACTATATATGGTAAGAGTTTCGGCGGAATTTTGATCGCAAAGAAAACCGCGACTGAAACGCATCGAATCGTATTCACAACAGAATTCGGCAATAAATTATTCGACTTTGAATTGCAGGACGGCAATTTCAAAACCAATTTTATACTGGACGAACTGAATCGGCCGATTATCATCAAAACTTTACAAGCCGATTTCAAACTGTTGTTCAGAGAAAAATTCGCGATTGATGAGCAATATAGTGACGGCCAAAATTCAATATTGCTGTCGGAAGACAATAACAGGCGAAATATTTTGTTTGTCGATAAGGCGTCGGGTAATCTAACAAAGCTGGTTCATGCAAGCAAAAGCAAGGACAAGATTATACTGGATTATTTAGCGGAAACCACTACTTTTGCCGCCGGAGTCAGTATTTCGCATCGCGATATAAAGCTGCATATCGATTTGCGGAGAATGGACTAACATATTAAACTGCATGATGAAAAAAATATTTCTTTGTTTTCTGATCATCGGATTTTCGGCCAATGCGCAAATGGTGGTAAAGCCGGGATTGCGCACGGGCCTGAATATGACATCCATATCAAACGTAGATGCCGATTTCAGGACTGATTTTTATGTGGGCGGATTTGTCGCGCTGGATTTTAAATCGATTTACACACTACAGCCGGAGCTGACTTACTCACGGCAGGGTGCAAAAGTTCAATATACTTCACTTACCGATGGTCCAGATCCTGTCGTAAACTTTGAAAGTCGGGAAGCTGATCTAGAAATGCAGTATTTGTCACTTGCGATCATCAATAAATTTAACCTGACGAAGAATTTTCATCTTTTGGTCGGGCCGTCATTCGATCTGAAAATCGGCGATAATACTATGGGTGATATTTCAGGTGGCGATGTAGCCTTTCACGGCGGTTTCGGTTACGACTTCCCAGCCGGATTCGGAATCGAAGTGCGATATAAACAAGGTCTGTCGGACGTTTTCGGCAAACACTACTACTACGACGACTACGAAACAGTTTCAAACAACGACATTAAATTAAACCAGGTGATCCAAATCGGGGCTACCTATAAATTCTAACCATGAAAAAATTATTCGTTTTTACTTTATTGGCGTTCGGCATTACTTCGCAAGCGCAGGTGACTTTCAGTCCGGGCGTGCGTACAGGTCTTAACCTGGCGAACATTGGCGAACTTGAGGCTTCCTACAAAGCTGACTTTTATGTAAGTTTCGTAGGTGCGCTAAACCTAACCCGTGTCTATACACTTCAACCGGAAATCGGTTACTCGCGACAAGGAGCTATGGACGTACCGTATCACGTATACAACTACAATACTGGCGACACTTCCACTGGCATAACCGACCTGCAATTGAACTACATGACGACCAGTATAATGAACCGATTCAACATAGCGCAGTTTAATATAGCTGTCGGTCCCACATTTGATTTCCTGATGTCGCACAATATGGACCATCGCGAAAACAACGTCGATATAGGGATCTCGTTTGGTTTGGGATATAAATCCGATTCGGGTTTTGGCGTTGAGGCGCGCTTAAAGCAAGGCATTGTCGATGTGGTGTCGCACGATTTTTACGGTGGAGACAATGACTACTTCTTCGATGATTATAACACCAACACCGTTATCCAACTGGGCGTCTTTTACCTGTTCGATCTTAAAAAAAAGGAGCAAAATGTTGATTAAGGATTTTTATACAGTCGATTCAGTTACAGAAATTTCTACCGGAAAACACACCGCGGACATCACCTTGAATCCGAATCATCCGATATTTGGCGGTCATTTTCCAGGTAATCCGGTTACACCAGGTGTTTGCATGATGCAGATAATCAAGGAATTGACACAGGAAATTGTGGGCAGCAAATTACAGATGACCAGCGCGGCTAATGTTAAATTCATGGCGTTGATAAATCCGGAGCAAACACCCAAGTTGAAACTTGATCTCAACATCGATTATCCGTCGCCAGAGTCAGTCCGCGTAAAAAACACGACCACCTTCGGCGATACCGTTGCATTAAAATTGAGTAATACATTTAAAAAAACCGATAATTGAAAACCCTTCTTCTGCTACTTCTGATAGTATTGCCTCAAAGCAGTGAATTGGCCGAAATTCGTTCCAAATATCCATTGGCTGCAGAATCGCATGAGTCCAGCCGGTCTTTCCTCGAATTAACATCTACTATATCTGATTCAGATTCGAAGACTTTACTGGCATATAAAGGCGCCGCACTTACATTACAGGCGAAATATGCCAAAAACATATCCGATAAGAAAAAAAATTTCAGCGAGGGAGCAGCGCTGGTCGAAAAGGCTGTCCGAAGTGAGCCTTCCAATATTGAAATTCGGATGATCAGGCTCAGCATTCAGGAGAATACGCCTAAAATTGTAAACTACCGAAAAAATATTGCCGAGGACAAAGCTTTTATCCTTGAAAACCTGGCATCCAAAAGCGGGTCGATTCGCGAGTATATCGGGCAATATGCGCAGCGTTCCAAATCCTTCACAGAAGCCGACAAAGCATTGTTGCGCTAGAGTCTAAACTTGGACAATAGAAATTAAACAATATCTTTGTACGCTTTCCCATTGATTAATGAATCATCATCCGATGACATATTCCGCGCATCTCGATCGCCTGAAGTGCTGTGTTATTATACCTACTTATAATAATCAGAGAACATTACAGCGCGTTATCGACGGCGTACTTCAATATACCGCAAACATCATCATTGTCAATGACGGCTCAACTGATGCAACCCGGCAGATTTTGGCCAATTTCCCATCGATAAAGCATATTCATTTTCCTGCCAATCGCGGAAAAGGCGTCGCCCTTCGCACCGGTTTTGAATCAGCACGTGAAATGGGCTTTGATTATGCAATCACCATCGATTCTGATGGACAGCATTTCCCCGATGATATTCCGGTATTTGTAGAAGTAATGGAACAAAGCAGTCAACCAACACTGGCAATCGGCAGCAGGAATATGTCACAGAGCGGCGTACCGGCAAAAAGCAGTTTCGGTAACCGATTCTCTAATTTTTGGTTTTGGTTTGAAACCGGTAAAAGACTTACCGATACGCAATCGGGTTACAGATTATATCCGTTGCAACATATCCCGGCGAAGTTGTTTACCAATAAGTTTGAACTTGAAATCGAAGTGATCGTTCGAACGGCGTGGCGTGGCGTTGAAGTAAAAAATGTACCTGTCAATGTTCTTTACGATCCCAACGAGCGCGTATCGCATTTCAGGCCATTCGCCGATTTCTCCCGAATCAGTATACTCAACACTGTTCTGGTACTGATTGCGATTTTCCACATTCATCCGCGTGACTTTATCAGAAAAATAAGAAAAAAGGGCCTCAAAAAATTTTTGCTGGAAAATCTATTGCATCATGAGGACAGCAATAGAAAAAAATCACTTTCGGTGGCATTGGGCGTCTTCATAGGCATCGCGCCTTTTTGGGGATTTCAAACAATGCTTGTTATCTTCCTGG